>NZ_JAUOET010000038.1:0-35858 GCF_031932075.1 Shewanella sp. SP1S2-4 | reverse complement strand
TGATGAAAAAAAGCCTTCCAGATTTCGTCCATTTTTTCTCAACATTAGACTCAAACTGCCTCGGTCAATATGTGAACAATCTTGATTTTCATATTCACCTGTTAGGATTAAATTTTTAAAAGAACCAACGAAACTATACGTATGTATATCGCTAGCCCCGCCGATTTCTACGATGTTACCTTTTATTGAGTGCCCAACACGCTTTATTTCAACTCTTACCTCAATAGGTGAAACACCAGACCCAATTTTTATGAAAAACTTTCTATCAATAAGTTCGTCGATGGAATTGTTAGATTCAACCTCTGGTGCTTCTTTTATGATGAGCTCTGCTTCAATGTCTCTTCCTCCCTCTGTTTCTTGTGCCGAAGCGGAGACACTTATTCCAGTTCCTGAGGTTCGTTCTTCGCGATTTTCATTCTCTTTCAGTTTGCCTTTTCTTCGCCTTTTCTCAATGATGCCAAAAGCAATATTTATTCTTCGTTTGTCGATTTCATCAATTCCGATGAATGGAACCAACACTCCATTCCAAACACCTTCGATTTTTGTGTCTTTGTATAAAAGATTTTCAAGCCAAGGAGTAATATTAGATTTCCAAGTAATTGAAAAAATTAAGATAAGAAAGGAGGTTACGACACCTGCAATGACGCCGTTGACAATAGGCTCTGCTAGATCAGCTTGTGCCTGACTAGTAAAAGAGAACCATCTCCAACATAAAACCCCCACTACCAGAAAGATTAAATAAGGGAGAAGTGAACAGCAGGTTTTCCACAACCAAGAGAGTAATTTCATAATTTATTAATTCCAGTCTAAGTTCTTTGCATAACGTTTTAGTACGTATGTGCGTTTACCTCATTAGACTAGTTAAAACGCGCACAGTTAACTATTTGTATATAAAGAACTTATCAGCTTTTCATTAAAAAAACCATCCTGAAAAGCACGCATGCGCGTTTTCCAAACCTATTAACTCAAAGTAGACTCGAATAATCAATTGATTTTATTTTTATCAGTTGAGTTAAAGCGCACTGATATTGTCTTAAAATCACCCCCAAATATCTAAATTTAAATACGACTGTGTACCCATACATTGTTAGTCGTTTTACGGTAGGGTCAAACATTAGGTAAATGGATGAGATTTTGTAGGGCAATTCATTCGTCAGTTTTCGATTCACTAAATAAATGCTAGCAAGCTTTGGATCAATAGCTTTTTAGCTGAATGAAAAGCGAGAGGGTTAGTGAGGATTGGCATTGTTGCAACTGTGACCGTTGGCGGCATGGATGCCGTCGTCGAGCCCTCAGGGACGAGTTTATGGCGAGTCACAGGGGAAACAATGACAATGAATGCTGCACAACTGACGATACGATTATCTTGCTTTGGGGCAATAGCTTTTTAGCTAAACGAACAGCGATAGGGTTAGTTAAGTTTGGCATTGTTGCAACAGTGATCGTTGGCGGCATGGATGCAGCCGTCGAGCCCTCAGGGACGAGTTTATGGCGAGTCACTGGGGAAACAGTGACAATAAATGCCACTCAACTGTCGAGAGTCTTATCGCAAACAACAGTGAACCAGTATAACGTCAGCTGCAGTTCTGCCCGCCGCGTGCTAGCAGAACTGCAGCTGATATTATCAAAATTCGCTTACCCAGTGCAGGCGGGCAGATATTCTGATAACTCAAGCAGGTTACAATCTGGGTCGCGGATATAGACAGAGTTTATCCGGCCTGTGGCGCCGGTTCGTAGCACTGGGCCTTCAATGATTTCAATCTGAAGAGCGTTTAAATGCGCGATCACTTCTTCTATGTTATGGCTGACTACAAAACACAGATCGGCACTGCCGGGCGTGGCTGCTGCAGCTTTAGGTTCAAATTCGGCGCCCGCTTGATGCAGATTAATCTTTTGGTCGCCAAAACTTAACGCAATACGCTGATTGCCAAATATCACTTTCTTCATCCCGAGCACGGTTTGATAAAATTCGACGCTGACGGCGATGTCTTTTACGGTTAAGACCAAATGATCTAAGCGGGTTACGCGCATTTTACTTTCCTTAGAATGGCTCAGAGTGGGCTCTGATTTTAAACGCTATCTCTACACTTGAGACGAATAAGAGTCAGATACCTTACATCATATGCTGGTGCAAAAGTGACTCTGTGGTAGCATTTGTGGCGTTTTTTTGCGTAAATATTTTGTGCCTATTATATCCCTATGACCGAATGAGAGTGTGATGAAGAAAACCTTAGCCCGCGGCTTAATGAATCTATTACCTATGGCCTTGAGTTTGTGGCTGTTTTGGTCGCTGTTTGTATCGTTAGATGGTTTAGGAATTGTGATTTTAGAGTTGGTAGGGATTAACCAACACTTTGTCGGCGCCGGTTTTATGCTAGTGGTGGCATTAGTTTTTGCGGTGGGCCTGTTGTTTTCAGTCAGCCCGATAGTGTGGCTTTATGGTTGGCTTGAGCGCCAGTTGATGCGCTTCCCACTGTTTAAATCGGTTTATGGCAGTATCCGTGATATTGCCTCTTTGATGAATCGAGATGGCAAGCCGACCAGCCAAAAGACAGTGTTAGTGAAGCAGGCTAATGGCAGTTTTGTGGTGGGATTTATCATGACAGATACGCCGCCGCAGCCATTGTTAGATGCGTTGCCTGAGGGCGATTGGGTGCCTGTGTTGTTCCAATTGAGTTACCAAATGGCGGGCGTGACGAGCTTGATCAAACGGGACGATTTAATCATGGTCGACTGGTCGTTTGAAGAGGCGATGCGCTTTAATTTAACCGCTGGCATTTCGCAGACACCGTCTCAGTAATCGGATGTTGGTTTAAGCGTTTTAGCGTTTAAAATTAAATTTGATGATTTTTGTGGTATAATTTATTGGCGACCAATATGGTCGCCATTTTTTGTGCTGAATATTCTAATTATAAATTTGTTTTATGCTAAAGGCATGCTTTGACTGCCTTAGTGGTGTTCACGCTTTTTATCCATCAATCATCGACTGTCTAAGTCGTGTGTTGTTAATCCCGTTTTTCAGATCCTGTCACGTTTAGCCATAGCGAGTCGTTGCATTGATCTGTGGGATTGAGCCCATACTGGTCATAGATGAGCCCTGCAGCATTAAACATATTTTGAGTATAAGTTTTGTTCTATCTCTCCGTTGGTGCGCTGAGATATTTGGAGAGTGAACCCGCTAGAAATAGGGAGAGTCAATGTCGATCAAGTCGAGTATTAATCCGCCGGTATTTTATTCGTCGGTCTTTTTCATCATCTTGATGGTGATGATTTGTGCAGTATGGCCCACAGAGGCTAACACCGTTTTTAGATCAATACAGTCATGGATAGAAGTGAAAGCCGGTTGGCTTTACATTCTGAGCGTGGCGTTTTTCCTGATTTTTATCATCTTTGTCATGGTCAGTCGCTTTGGCGATATCAAACTCGGGCCAGATCATTCTGTGCCGGATTACAGCTATAAAAGCTGGATTGCCATGTTGTTTTCGGCAGGTATGGGTATTGGCCTGATGTTTTTTGGGGTCGCCGAACCTGTAATGCACTATCTGGCGCCGCCAGATGCTACACCTGAGAGTCTCGCCGCCGCAAAAGAGGCGATGAAGATTACTTTCTTCCATTGGGGACTGCATGCTTGGGCGATTTATGCCGTAGTGGCATTGAGTCTGGCCTACTTCTCCTATCGTCATAAGTTACCGCTACTGCCACGAAGCGCCCTTTATCCCTTAATTGGTGAACGTATTTATGGTCCTATTGGCCATATTGTCGATACCTTTGCCGTGCTCGGCACTATGTTTGGGGTGGCGACATCACTGGGCTTTGGGGTGTTGCAGGTTAACTCGGGTCTGAGTTATCTATTTGAAGGTTTACCTAATAATGCTGTAGTGCAAGTGTGCTTGATCATCGGCATTACCTTGCTCGCGACCTTGTCGGTGTTTTCTGGCCTCGACAAAGGCGTCAAACGCTTAAGCGAACTCAATCTTGGCCTCGCGATTATTTTATTGCTTATCGTCTTGATCTTGGGCCCTACAGTCATGCTGTTGCAGGCCTTTGTGCAAAACACCGGCAGTTACTTAAGTGATTTGGTTGGCAAAACCTTTAACTTGTACGCCTATCAACATAAGGAAGATTGGCTCGGCGGCTGGACCTTGCTCTATTGGGGCTGGTGGATTTCTTGGTCACCTTTTGTCGGTACCTTTATTGCGCGTGTGAGTCGCGGTCGTACCATCCGTGAGTTTTTGATTGGTGTGTTATTTGTGCCATCGGCGCTGACCTTCCTGTGGATGACAGTGTTTGGTAACTCGGCGATTGATTCGATTATGAATCAAGGCGCGACCTACCTTGCTGAAGCGGTGAATACCGATGTGTCAGTGGCCTTGTTTGTGTTTTTCGAGCACATGCCGTTCCCGACCTTACTCTCAGGGATTGCGATTTGTTTAGTGGTGACCTTCTTTGTGACCTCGTCGGATTCGGGATCCTTAGTGATTGATAATCTAACTTCGGGCGGCGATAACAATGCGCCCGTATGGCAGAGGATCTTCTGGGCACTGTTGCAAGGGGTTGTGGCCTCGGTATTGTTGTTAGCCGGTGGTTTACAGGCGCTGCAAACGGCGGCTATCGCCAGTGCCATGCCATTCCTTGTGGTGATGTTATTCATGTGTCTGGGATTATTTAAAGCCCTGAAGAATGACTGGCTTAAGATCAACAGTGTGCAGTTACACAATACCAGTGTGCAGTACGCCAAAACCAACATGAGCTGGGAAGAGCGCATTGGGGTGCTCGTCTCGCATCCCACCCATGAAGAAGCGCAAGTGTTCTTGAATAATGTTGCGACGCCTGCTTTGTCTAAGGTGTGCCAACACTTTATGACCAAAGGTATAGTGGCCGATCTCGAATACTTAGATGGCCGCGTACGTTTGGTGATTAGCAACGAGGTGAACTTGCCCTTTGTTTACGGAGTACGCACCCGTTGTTTCGAAATCACTAACCCGATAGGGACTGAAATCGAGCAGGGTAATACCTTGTATTACCGCGCCGAAGTGTATTTAGAACAAGGTGGTCAACATTACGATGTGATGGGGTATACCGAAGAGCAAATCCTCGCGGATGTGGTGACTCAGTATGAAAAATACTTACACTACTTGCATCTGTCGAATGCCGATCATGCCCACATAAGCTAAGTAACGTAAGCTAAGTTAGCTAAGCCTGTAACCTAGGTCGGTTTAGCCATTTACGTCTACAAATCGCGCACCATTAACCCGCAAAGTGCGGGAGATATTGCCCCAAGTGATAACTCGGATTATCCTTGGGGCAATTTTTTTAGGGTTTGTTTTAGGGATTACACTATGTCGTCAGTGCCAGGCCAGAGTAAGTTAGACAAAGTATTAGCCGATGCGCGGGAGTACAAAGCTAAGCGTGAGGGCGGTTACCGTGAGCAGGCGTTAAAACTTTATCCTTGGGTATGTGGCCGCTGTACCCGCGAGTTTACCCCGAAAAACTTAAGTGAACTGACAGTGCATCATCGCGATCATAACCACGATAACAACCCGTCAGACGGTTCAAACTGGGAGTTATTGTGCTTGTATTGCCACGATAACGAACATTCTCGTTTCGAAGAATTGATCCGTTACGGCAGCACCACAGAAACCAAGCAAGCGGCGGCGACCTACAATCCTTTTGCTGACTTGAAATCAATGCTGAAAAAATAGTCTTGTGGGCTGTTAGCAGGATGATGTTGCGCAGAGGATGACGTTAGCGGACGGGTTTAGTCCTTATCGGTTAAACGCGCCTCGGCAGCTAACCATTTATCACGGCTTAAAATATGCTGATTTTCACTGCCTTCAAATAAAGCTTTACGGGCGGGGAGTTGCTGACAAATGGCCGCCTGTTGCGCTTCGCTACTCGTGCGCCAACTGACGATTTCATCGATATGTCGAAAGCAGCCCATGCAGTAGTCTTCGTCATTTAAACCGCAGCGTGCGACGCAAGGTGAAAGCATAGGTGTCCTTTGGAGCCTTATGGCTAGTTAACCGAGTCTTCTCAGTTAACGATATGGTTGAGTGTTTAAAGGCCGCGATACTAACATTTTTTCGCATAAAGTCATCTTTAGGGCGCATTCCCTTGGCCTAAGGTGAGACAAGTATTTTTTACACTGGGCATGACGTGAACCAAGATAACCTGCAGCAACAACTCACTTACTCACAGAAATTTAGCGAACTTAATCAGTTGCTTGAACAGAGTGCAGCCCTGTGGCAAGTGCGTGCATTTGAAGTGAACGCTTTACCTTGGGCACAGGATTTTCCGCAGTTGGCCGAAGCTGTGTGGGCGCTGGCTGACGATGAGCTTGATGGACTCGACGCCGAGCAATCTTTGCTGGTCAAGGCATTGTCACCGGCATTAAACCACGATCTTAGGGCATTAGGCCAAGATTGGGACTTGTCATTGCTCACCGCATCCATTGCCGAACGTACGGTTTGTACTGATAAGACGGTTACTGATAAGGCTGGCGTGGCTGAACCGTCGCTTGCGGATAACACCGCAGCGCAGCAAGGCGGTTTGTCCTTTGACGATGAGGCGCATTTCAGTGCGCACATCAAAGGCCGTAAATGGCAGCAAATTACCGCCTTTGTGCAGCATTTACCCCAGCTTAATTTACCTGTGCTGGAATGGTGTGCGGGTAAAGGGCATTTGGGCCGCTTGATTGCTAAAGCCCGCGGCGCCGAAGTGGTGAGCTTAGAATGGCAAGCGCCATTATGTGAAGCAGGACAGGCCTTTGCCGATAAGTGGCAGTTGTCACAAACCTTTATTTGTGCCGATGCCTTTGCTATTGGTGCAGAACATGCTGCGACAAACACATCTATAACCACATCCATTACTACAGTTGAAGCACCAGCTCAACACGCCGCAAAAGCCAATCCGTTAAGCGCACGGCAGCAAGCGGTTGCATTGCATGCCTGCGGTGATTTGCATGTTCGGCTGTTAATGCTGGCGGCCGAGGCGGGCACGCAGGCGCTGGCGATTTCTCCTTGTTGTTATCATTTAATTCACGCGAGCCATTATCAGCCGTTATCCAATCTTGCTCAGCAGAGCAGCCTAAAACTCAGTCGCCATGATTTACAGTTACCGCTGCAGCAGAGCGTGATCGCCAATCCCAAACAGCAGGCGCTGCGCCATCAAGAAATCGCGTGGCGCTTAGGCTTTGATGCACTGCAACGTCAATGTCGGCAAATCGACGAATATTTACCTTTGCCCTCGTTAAAGCAGAGTCAGTTGAGCGGCAGTTTTACTGATTTTTGCCTGTGGGCGGCCGAGACTAAGGCCGTTAATTTAGCCAAAAATAGGGATTTTGAGGCTTGGCTTGAGATAGGGCGACAAAGACAACAATTAACTCGCCGCATCGATTTAGTGGCGCATTTGTTTCGCACTGTACTCGAGCAATGGTTAATCTTAGATCGCGCTTGTTTTTTGCAGGAACAAGGATATGGTGTTTGCGTGGGTGAATTTTGTGCAAACAGCGTCACACCAAGAAATTCGCTGATTTTAGCGCAAAAAATGTCAGTATAATTTTGAGTGTCTGAAAATATGCTGTACTGTGATGTTTTTTATGAAGTATTTCTATATTAGCGCATTTAAGTTTAGTGATAGTGAATTCAGGGCCGTCGTGTTTGGAACCTGCGCTGTGAGACAAGTCTTACACTGAAGATGGTTTTTTATTGAATCATCGGGCTTTTCTTGTTCAAATGTCGCATTAATGACGAATAACAACTGAAAGCTGACCTGTTGGTCAGTCATTCTAGTGAGCGAATAAAACAGTTTCATGAAATATTCCCGCGTATTTATTAATAGCCTGGCCTATGAACTGGCGCCTGTTGTGGTTTCCAGTAGTGAGCTAGAGTCTCGTCTTGCTCCTTTGTATCAAAAGTTCCGTATTCCTATGGGACAGCTTGCCGCATTGACTGGGATTACCGAACGCCGCTGGTGGCCAAAAGGACATCAATTGTCCGACGGTGCGATTAAAGCTGCCCGTAAAGCCATGGTTGAAACTGGGATTGATGTCGCCGATTTAGGTGCTGTTGTCTATACCGGCGTTTGCCGTGATCAACACGAACCCGCGACCGCGTGTCGTATTGCTGCCGAATTGGGTGTGTCGAAAGACACCGCTATTTACGATATCAGCAATGCTTGTCTTGGGGTGTTATCGGGTATTTTAGATATCGCTAACCGTATTGAGTTGGGCCAAATCAAGGCGGGTATGGTGGTGTCCTGTGAATCGGCGCGGGATATTGTCGATGTTACTATCGATAACATGCTTGCCGATCCGACCATGCAGAATTTTGCCCAGTCGCTGGCGACCTTAACCGGTGGCTCTGGCGCTGTTGCGGTCATCTTAACTGATGGCAGTTTGCCACTGACAAATGTGCGTCAGCATCAATTGCTGGGTGCCTCGCACTTATCGGCGCCCGAGCATCACCAGTTGTGTCAATGGGGGTTACAGGAAGTGGGGCACAATCTGTACCGCGAGTTTATGCGTACCGATGCGGTGACGCTTCTCAAAGAAGGCGTTGAGCTGGCTAAACACACTTGGGAGCATTTCCTTGAGCAGCGTAATTGGCTGGTTGAGCAAGTGGACAAAGTGATTTGCCATCAAGTGGGCGCCTCAAACCGTAAGCAAGTGCTTAGCGCGTTAAATATTCCCCCCGAGAAAGAATTTCCTACGTATCAGCTGCTGGGCAATATGGGCACAGTGTCGTTACCTGTGACCGCCGCCATGGCGCACGATCAAGGCTTTTTACAAGCGGGCGATCAAGTGAGCTTTTTAGGCATAGGCAGTGGATTGAATTGCATGATGTTAGGCATTAAGTGGTAGGGTGCAGTGCACTTTTCACGCCTTTGCTTGATGGCTGGCATACATTCTAGCCAACCCAGTAAGTCCATGATTCAGTCGATAAGCTAAGTCAGCTGTACATAACCCGTTATTCGCTCTCATAAATAGAACAAAAGATAGGAAGCGTCATGTTAGACACTCTGTTGCCTTTTAAACGTCATTTTCTTAGCCGTAATGGCAACAAGCTGCATTATATCAACGAGGGCCAAGGTGAACCTGTGGTGATGGTTCACGGTAATCCTAGCTGGTCGTTTTACTACCGCAATCTCGTGAGCGCCTTAAAAGACACGCATCAATGCATAGTGCCAGATCATATCGGCTGTGGTCTGTCGGATAAGCCCGACGATAGCGGCTATGACTATACCCTTAAGAACCGCATCGACGATCTTGAAGCCCTGCTTGATAGCCTGAATGTGAAAGAAAACATTACCTTAGTCGTACACGACTGGGGCGGCATGATAGGTATGGGTTATGCGGCGCGTTATCCTGAGCGTATCAAACGCTTAGTGATTTTGAACACGGGTGCTTTCCATCTGCCTGAGACTAAGCAGTTTCCTTGGCCGCTGTGGATCTGTCGTAATACCCTGCTAGGCACAGTGCTGGTGCGTGGTTTTAATGCCTTTTCGTCTATCGCCTCATATGTGGGCGTGAAGCGCCAGCCTATGTCCAAATACATTCGTGAGGCGTATGTCGCGCCGTTTAACTCTTGGGCCAATCGCATTTCGACGCTGCGTTTTGTGCAGGATATTCCGCTGCGTGAAGGCGATAGAAACTATCAGTTAGTCTCTGATATCGCTGCGAGTTTACCGCAGTTTGCCAAAGTGCCGACTTTGATTTGCTGGGGCCTGAAGGACTTTGTATTCGATAAGCACTTTTTAGCAAAATGGCGTCAGCACATGCCCCATGCGACCGTGCATGAATTTGCCGATTGTGGTCACTACATTCTGGAAGATGCCAGCGATGAAGTGATTGCTCATATCAAGGGCTTTATGGCCGACGACCAAGCAGCGGCGCCGTCCGAACAGGCCGCAGGTTAATGTCGACCTTGCTTGAGACTGAAGTGACTCCTTTGTTGGCTGCTGTAGTAACGCCGTTGGATACGTCACTTTTAACGGGTACTTCTGCGTCAGCAATGGCCAGTGACGCCAATATTTGTCGTCATCTCAAGCAAGCCGCCCATGCCATTCCCCACCATCTTGCAGTAGCAGTACAAAGCGCTCAGGGCGCTTCTGTGGCGAATTTGCGTTACAGCGAGTTGGACTTTCTCAATCTAGACAGACAAAGCGATGCGATAGCCTTTGCGCTTAACGCCCATGGCATTGAGCGTGGCATGAAAGCTGTGCTTATGGTCACGCCGAGTTTGGATTTTTTTGCACTCACCTTTGCGCTGTTTAAAGCGGGGGTTATTCCTATCTTAGTTGATCCCGGCATGGGGATTAACAATCTTAAGCAGTGTTTTGCTGAAGCCGCACCCGATGCCTTTATCGGTATTCCTAAAGCCCATATCGCCAGACGGTTATTTGGTTGGGGTAAGGGTAGCATTAAGTCATTGCTCAATGTTGATGGCGGTAAAACTGGCTTACCGGCAAGATTAATCCGCATCGCTACTGGCGCCGTCAGTTTATCGACTCTGCTGCAAAACAGCTCTTCACGACACTCATTTTCGCAACATGCATCAGCGCAACATGCTGAATATCCCATGGTGATGCTCAAATCTGATGAGATGGCGGCGATTTTATTCACCAGTGGCAGTACCGGCACGCCTAAAGGCGTGGTGTATAGCCATGGTATGTTTGAGGCGCAAATCCAAGCATTAAAAAACGATTATGGCATTTGCCATGGTGAGCGCGATCTAGCCACGTTTCCGCTGTTTTCACTCTTTGGCCCCGCGCTGGGTATGGCGTCGATCGTTCCAGAAATGGATGCCAGCAAACCCATTACTGCCAATCCCGAATTCCTGTTTGCCGCCATTGAGAAATACCAATGCAGCAACATCTTTGTTAATCCCGCTTTGCTCGAGCGTTTGGGCCGCGCAGGTGAACAAAAACAGCATAAATTGCCCAGTGTGCAGCGGGTGATATCCGCGGGTGCGCCAGCGACCATTGCTTCGATTGCCCGATTTAGCAAAATGTTGAGCCAAGGCGTGCCGATTTTAAATTCCTACGGTGCGACCGAATCTTTGCCGATCAGCATGATTGCTAGCGATGCGTTATTTGCCACCACAGATATCACAGATAACGGCGGCGGCATTTGTGTCGGCGGCGCTATCGATGGCGTGACGATTCGCATCATCGGTATCAGCGAAGCCGTTATCCAAGAGTGGGATGAGGCCTTAGTGCTGAATAACGGTGAAATCGGTGAAATCGTGGTGCAAGGGCCTATGGTGAGTCAGTCTTATTATTTAAACGATAGTCAACGCGATAGCGCGACTACGGCGGCCAAGATGTGGGACTCCGCCACCAATAGTTTTAGACATCGCATGGGCGATCTCGGGTATCTCGATGATCAAGGTCGGCTATGGATGTGCGGTCGCAAGGCCCACAGAGTCGATGCCACCCGTAAAGGCCAGTTGGTAAAGCGTTATTATTCTATTCCTTGCGAGCGTATTTTTAATACCCATCCCAATGTAAAGCGCTCTGCCTTAGTTGGAGTGAAAGTGGCGAACGAGATAGAGCCCTTGATCTGTATCGAACTTGACCAATCATTGGTGTGCAATAAGAGCCAACAGCTTTATCAAGATTTGATTACCATCGCTGAGCAATTTACCCAGACGCAGGGCATAAGACGTTTTCTTATCCATCCTGATTTCCCTGTGGATGTGCGGCATAATGCCAAGATTTTTAGAGAAAAATTAGCCGTTTGGGCACAATCACAAACGAAAGGTTGATACCTAAATGACGATAAACCCAATCAAGAGCACGACGCTTGCGCAATTTGATGCGGCTGAACAAACTGCACTCGCGCAGCTCGCCCTTAAGGTGCAACACGCCTTTGTCACGGGAGCTGGGGGATTTTTAGGTAAAGCGATTTGTTTGAGATTGTTAGCCGCGGGCATTAAGGTCACAGGTTTTGCCCGTGGGCATTATCCCGAACTTGAAGCGCTGGGCGTAGTCATGTTGCAAGGGGATTTAGTCAATAAAGACCAGTTGCAACAGGCGATGCAAGGCTGCGATATCGTGTTCCATGTGGCGTCTAAAGCCGGTGTTTGGGGCGATAGAGACAGTTATTTTTGCCCGAATGTTAAGGGCGCCGCAAATGTGATTGCTGCTTGTAAGGCATTAAAAATAAATAAGTTAGTCTACACCAGTACCCCGAGTGTGACCTTTGCGGGGCAGGATGAATCCGGTATAGATGAATCCACTCCCTATGCCACATCCTTCCTTAATTATTACGCCCATTCCAAAGCCATCGCCGAAAAGATGATGCTTGATGCCAATCAAGTGGGTGACGTATCGGTTGAAAGTGCCGCTGCAACTCAAGCCACGACAGCCACTATTTCAGACATTAATTCAGCTAGCACTCAAGTCTCTATTCCGGTCACGACTAAAGCCACTGCACCCTACGCGTTAAAAACTGTCGCACTCAGGCCACATTTGATCTGGGGTCCTGGTGATCCCCATCTTGTGCCTAGGGTGTTAGCGCGCGGCCGTTTAGATAAGCTTAAACTGGTTGGCCGTGAAGATAAGCTGGTCGATACCATCTACATAGACAACGCCGCCTATGCCCATGTGCTGGCCGCGCTTGAACTGTGCCAAGCAAAGCCTAAGTGTCAGGGAAAAGCTTATTTTTTGAGTAACGATGAACCCATCACTATGGCCAAAATGCTCAATCTTATTTTGGCCTGCGATGCTTTGCCGCCGGTGACTAAGCGTGTGCCGCAATCTGTAGCATATGTAGCAGGCGCCGTGTTGGAAACTGTGTATTTTCTACTAAAGAAGCAAGAAGAGCCCATGATGACGCGATTCGTGGCAAGGCAGTTATCCTGCAGCCATTATTTTGATATCAGCGCAGCCAAGCGAGATTTAGGCTATCGTGCACTTGTCTCTATCAATGAAGGGATGGCAAGACTTAAAGCGTCACTATAGTGTTATTAGGCGTGAGTTTCGGAGTGTGCTTGAAATTCAATATGCCTGCTCTTATTAGCACTATTATTGTGGGCATAGTTTAGCTGGGGACTTATGAGTTGCAGTGACTGTAATACATCGATTTTCAGGCAAAAAATTGGCCGCTGCAAACTGTGTATGTGGCAGCTTACTGCTTTGTCGGCTATCGGTTGGCCGTTGTGGTGGTGGCTTTATTATGATGCGCCGCGGGAAGTGAACTCGATTGCCTTACTGTTTTTTTGCACCGCTTTTACGGGGTTATTGGCTTTACATCTTATGGTCTTGGCTTACCGTCGCCTTAGAGGCCGAGAGTAAGCCAAGTTTCCTTTCTTTTCCTTTCCTTTTAAATTCTTTGACTTAATTTGTTGCTGTGTTCTCGTGCATCATTTTCTTCATTAATGGCGCAAGGGCAAAGAAGACTAATGCCATTACAACACCAATTTGCGCCGAGAAGATAAACAGTTGCTCGTATAGCGCCATCGCACTCGGTACGTCACTTATCACGCCGCCTTGGGTATCAATCGCGGCGAGCTTGTTTAATTCGGCGGCTAAGATTTCAGAGTATGAAGTGCCGAGAAACCAAGCGCCCATCATCAGACTGACCACGCGTTTTACCGACAGCTGAGTTACGGCAGATAAGCCTATGGGTGACAGCAATAACTCGCCGATTTCTAATACAAAATAAGCCGCGACTAAAAACCAAATACTCACTAAGCCACTGCTTAGCGGCATTTGGATCCCGAGCACTAGTACCATAAAGGATAAACCTGCGAACAAAATGCCGAGTGCGGTTTTAACCGGTTTGCTTGGATCACAATGTTTACGGGCGAGGGCAGGCCAGAGCCAAGCAAAGATGGGCGACAAACTGATCACAAAGAAGGCACCGAGGAAGGTTAACTGTCCCGCGCTCCATTCGAGGCCGAGCATGTTGCGGTCCATCACGCGGTCCGAAAATGCCACCCAAGAACCGTAGGTTTGCTCATATAAGCCGAAGAAGACCAAACCGGCGACGATGAACAGCAGTAAGGCCGACATCTGTTGACGTTCAATCGGGTTGCAGTGTTTCACCATAAACCAGCCAATCCCGAGGGCGAGCACCAGAGATACTGAGTGCAAGAACCAGATCACTGGACTCACAGCGGGTAATAAACTGCTAATAGAAAGCACAAGGGAGTGGGTTTGAATTAAGCCCCAGACCAGCACTACGCTGCCGATGGCGCTTAAATAAATCCATTGCTCTGTGGTGATGCCGGCGGTTTTCTTTAAAATTCTTGCGGGATCTCTGGGTTCGGCGAAACCCTGCAAATGTTTCTTACCCCGAATAAACACCAACAATCCCGCTAACATGCCTAAACCGGCCAAACCAAAGCCGTACTTCCAGCCATAGGTTTCACCTAAATAAGCACAAATCAGCGGGGCCAAGGTGGCGCCTAAATTGATGCCAGCGTAGAAAATGGTAAAGCCTGAATCCCGCTTTGGAGATGACTCGGGATACAGCTGACCGACGATGGTTGAAATGTTAGGTTTTAAAAAGCCCACACCGACAATGATCAAGGCGAGGGATAAATAGAATACCTGCAGTGCTTGTTCATCGCGCTGAACTTCACCGGCGACGATAACCGCTTGATGGCCTTCAAAGGCCATGCCTAAGTGGCCGAGGACCAATAAAATACCACCGAAGATCACCGCTTTACGCATGCCGATATAGCGGTCGGCCAATAAACCACCGACCACGGGTATGGCGTACACTAAGGCACCGTAAGCACCAAGGACGTTATAGCCAAATTCGTCGGTAAACAGATGATATTTAATCAGATAAAGAAACAGTAACGCCTTCATGCCGTAGAAGGAAAAGCGTTCCCACATTTCGGTAAAAAAGCAGACAAACAAGCCCTTAGGATGCCCAAAGAGCATTTCGGGTGGGGGCGAACCCTGTGGGCCTTGCATAGCGTGCGGAGGATGTTGTTCTGTTGACACTTAAGACTCCCATTGCTGGCGCTTCATGCACCAAGCTTCGATTGATTCATTTTATCGTAATGAATTTTATTAATTATTTTTCATTATTAGTGGTTATTGCAGCCTTGTTGATTGCTAAAAGACGCCGCAGTAGCTGCAGTTAATCACACTCGGATGCTATGGAACAGCCAAGGGACTTGAAACTGATGAATATTTTGCTTAATTCACCATTTTGCCGTTCTTTGAAATTGTGGTTAACCTGCTTCTGAGTCAGACTGAGTGGCTAAATTAATTCATTTTCAGTTAATCAATGAGTGCTAAATAGTGGCCAGAATTCAACTGTGGCAGTTTTATGTTAGCGTCTTTAGCCTTGATTTCGCTGTTGTTCGTCGTTCTATAGACGGTGTGGCGATTTTGTACTATTTGAGAACATCTTCGTACTCGTTCGAGGCCGCCCTCTAAATGAATCTGACGAATAGATGGGTTAGATGATTTGCTTAGGGAAGCGCTGTGATTGAGCTGTGACCTTATTCTAAGAATAAGTGTAAGTATGTAGTGAAATCATATTGATTATAAAAGAATTTTAATCTTGATGGTTGCGTTTTTATATAGGGTTTCACAGTTTATATTTTTACAATGAGTTAATGTCTATCTGCTCAATTGTACTGATTTTACTCAACCGTTATGTTGGTTTTTAAGGAGACTTATGGAGTTTTTTACCACCCTATTTGTGGGTTACCCGCTTTGGGTTTGGTTGATGTTTTTCGGTTTTGTGCTGGCATTATTAGCCTTCGATCTTGGCGTATTACACAAGGAGCAGCATGAAATTACTGTGGCCGAAAGTTTAAAGCTTTCAGCTTTTTATATCTGTATGGGCTTATTGTTTGGGGCTTGGCTCTGGTGGTACAAGGGCTCAACCGCGGGTATGGAATACTTGACGGGTTATCTGATTGAAAAATCGCTTTCAATGGATAACGTATTTGTTATCGCGTTAATCTTCAGTAGCTTAGGTATCCCACGTTTATACCAACACAGAGTGCTCTTCTGGGGCATTATGGGCGTAATAGTGCTACGCGCAATTATGATTGGTCTTGGTGCCGTGCTTGTTGCCCAGTATCAAGGTGTACTTGTGTTATTTGGACTCTTCTTGATTTTCACTGGCGTGAAAATGCTCTTCTCAAACGATGAGCACAGTGATATCCAAGATAATAAGTTTTACAAATGGTTACGCACTAAGATGCGCTTTACGCCGACACTGCATAAGGAGAAGTTCTGGGTACGGGGTGAAGATCATCAGTTATCAAAAGGATGGTGGGCGACGCCGTTATTTTTAGCGTTGATCTTAGTGGAAACCGCGGATTTAGTGTTTGCTGTCGACAGTATTCCAGCCATTTTTGCGATTACCCAAGATCCTTTCATCGTTTATACCTCGAATATCTTCGCGATTTTGGGGCTACGTGCCTTGTATTTTGCCTTGGCGGCCATGGTGCACCGCTTTGAATACCTTAAATACGCGTTGTCGGTGGTATTAGTATTTATCGGGGTGAAAGTGGGCTTAGTGTATTTCAATCACGAGGGAATAGTGGACTTTACTATTCCAACCGCACTGTCTCTTGGGGTGACGTTCGGCCTGTTAGTCGCAGGGGTCTTGTTCTCGTTGTGGAAAACGCGCGGCCAAGAAATCGATAAATAGGGAAATAGTTTGCGTGACTCGTGGCGAGTCCAATAACGAATCTCTTGGCCGTTTAGCCCATGCTAAACGGCCTTTTTTATATTCTTACTATCCGAATCGTTAAGCTTTATAGAGGATGTTAAAAAATGAGGATATTAAAAATTAGTCTATGCTTACTTTGAGTCGCCGCTTGTGCCGAGACTCACAAAGGGAGTTTTTAGGACTAATACTCTTCAAGGACGATATTATGAAACTTAACATTGCCGCCATACTCATGCTCTCAGTTTGTTCATTGACTACTGTCAGTGCAAAAGCTGCAGACAAACAAGCAACTGATACAGCATCTAACGTAACTTCCACTTGTACTGGAGCTTACCCAAGTTACTTTCAAGACCCCGCGTTCAATAAAACAGGTATGTGGGACAATCAAGTCATCATCAACCAAGCTTATTCGGGCTGGAAGGGACCTATTTTTAGCTTGAGCGACGCCTATTCGAGTGCGCAGCAAGATAATGCTGCACCTTGGCTTGAATTCAATCCCTTCGATAAAAGTCTGAGTGAGACAGATAAAAATACCCAAGCGTGGAAATACCTTTGGGCTGTGATGAAGTACATTCAAGAGGGGAACATCGACAAAGGCGATATCAGTAAGGACTGGGATTTGTGTAATAACAAGGTTCGCTCTTGGTACCATATTCCCTATCAGACCTATGATCCTATGAGTGGACGGGAATTTATCCACGGCTTGACCCGCGAAGCCCCCGTCACTATGGAGATAAAAGGCCAAGGCTCCCTTAAAACCACTATGTGGGCGGTGGGGTTTTATAATCCTCAGGCGGCAAATAGCATTAGCAAGGTATGGACAGGAGCGCCGTCACCTGTAATGCCGCAGCAAAACTTTGTATTTAATGAAGGCAGTGTGATCGGCAAATTACTGTTCACCACAGCAACGCCCAATAATTATCCTTTCCTCGAAAACGTACCCGTTTGGCAAGCCAATATCAGTGCCAGTGATTTCTGCGAATGTAAAAATGCCGATGGCAGTGCTTGCAGTTTCCAACAGGAAACAGAGCAATGCCCGCGCTCTGTCGCCGATGTGTACTTATTACAGTTTGACATCGCAGTGCGTGACAGCCGCTCGCCCGTGGGCTGGGCCTATGGCACTTTTGTCGCCGATGGTCAGTTTAAAGCGAAAGAGAAAAATCCTTGGGATCGTATCTCCCCACTGGGGTTAATGTGGGGTAATGACACGCCGCCAGCCACAGTGGGAGCGGCAGCATTCCCTCAAAACCCAATCACAGGGCTTAAGGATAGCGCTGTATTTCAAGAGGTCGTTGGTCGCTTGAATGAGCACACCAATGCGGGACACTTAGGGTGTAACGGACGTTTAAATGGCCCTGCGGATAACGCATTAAGTAGCTGTTTATCTTGCCATCAAACCGCATCCGTTCCTGATAGCACTAATAATACTCCGGCAATCATGTACCAATTTGCCTCGTATCAAGAGCCGGGCAGTGGTCAATGCTTAACATCGCCCAGCGCCCTCGATTTATCGATTGACCAAGTGTATTTCAAAACCTTTATGTGCTCAGCATCCTTTGTTGGACCAAGCAACATAGTCCCCGTACCTAAATATGCCCAAGGGCAAAAAGAGTGGATTTCTACTGACTTTTCATTGCAGCTCAGCATCAGTCTCACCCAGTGGCAAGAATGGCAAGAAGACCAAGATAACCTGAAAAAGAACATCAAAGTGCGCGTATTCGAGGGCACTTTACCTTCTCGCTAATGTTGAAGTTTATGTAACTAATTGTATTTAGTACGCCATCTCAGATTTGACGGCATATTTCTACTTTTATATTGTATTTCAATAACAAGGGACTCAAATAGAGTCCCTTTTGCTATTTTAGTGATTCACAATATACAGTTTGTTTTTCTGGCTAGCATTCTGTAAGTGCATGAATATCTTGATAACTACTGTAAGGGTTAAGTTTATGTGATAGTTTGTCGGTATTTTGAACTCACAGAAGCAAGAGGGAAGCATGCTGACTATTTCTAATCTCACTAAAACCTATGATAACGGTGTTAAAGCACTCGATGGTGTTGATTTAACGATTTCCAAAGGGATGTTTGGTTTACTTGGACCCAATGGCGCGGGCAAGTCATCACTGATGCGTACCATTGCCGCCCTGCAAAGTGCAGATAGCGGTAGCATAGTATTTGACGGTATTGATGTATTAGCCGACCCTCAAGCGCTGCGTAAAACCTTAGGTTATTTACCCCAAGACTTTAATGTTTATCCGCGTATTAGCGCCTATGACCTGTTAGATCATTTAGCCATTCTTAAGGGGATTAATCAGAGCAAGCTGCGTAAAGAAGCGGTTGAAGGATTACTGGCTCACACCAATCTTTATCAGCATAAAAATAAAGCCGTGAGTGGTTTCTCTGGCGGTATGCGTCAGCGCTTTGGTATTGCTCAGGCCTTACTTGGTGATCCTAAGTTATTGATTGTTGATGAGCCTACCGCGGGTCTTGATCCTGAAGAACGTAACCGTTTCCATAACTTGCTGGTGAGTTTAGGCGAGGAAAAAGTGGTGATCCTCTCGACGCATATTGTTGAGGATGTGTCTGAACTCTGCGCCAATATGGCGGTATTAGCATCGGGTAAGATCTTGCTTCAAGGCAATCCCCACCAATTAGTGAGTGAGTTAACGGAAAAGATTTGGACTAAGACGGTGAGTCAAGCGCAGGCGCAGGAGCTCGAAGCGCAATTGCCTGTGATTTCTAAGCGTTTATTCGCGGGCCGCACAGTACTGAATGTGATGGCAGAGACCTGCCCCGAAGGATTTATCCCAGCGACAGCTGGGCTTGAAGATCTGTATTTTTCTACCTTACACAGTCATCGCCGTCAGGCTGCCTAAGGAGATATCAATATGTTGTTATCAATGCTTAGGTTTGAGTGGCGTTATTATTTACGTCAGCCATCCTTTTATGTTGTTTCTTTTCTATTGTTTTTAATGAGTTTTCTATCTGTCGCATCTAACAATATCCAAATTGGTAGTGGCGGCGAGGTGATGAAAAACAGCCCATTTGGTATTACCCAAACTATGTTGATCATGGGATTAATTTCCATGTTTGCCGTGGTGAATTTTGTGGGCAGCACGGCTATCCGCAATCATCAGCATTTGATGGAAGAGCTGATTTATAGCAAACCCCTATCGCCATTTGCATATCAATTTGGCCGCTTTTTAGGCAGCTTTGTTGTAGTGATGATGGTATTCGCGTTTATTCCCATAGGGTTAATGCTCGGTTCCTTTATGCCATGGGTCGATGCGAGCCGCTTTGGGCCATTTGTGTTATCGAATTATCTTGTTCCGTATTTTTTGCTCGCCATGCCGAGTTTGCTGCTGATCTCCACTCTGTTCTATGCGATGGCAAGTCGCTTTCGTTCTTTAATGGCGCTTTATCTGACTGCAGTAGCTATGTTGGTGCTCTATACCCTAACGGGTGAAATGGCGAGCCAGCCACAATATCGCACCATAGCAGCTTTACTTGATCCCTTTGCGCTGCGCACTTTTGCTGAAGTGACCCGTTATTGGACCATTAGCGAGAAGAATAACCAGTTAATTGAATTCTCGGGGCTAGTGCTGCAAAACCGCGCGTTATGGTTTGGGATTGCTTGCGTGTTACTGGCGGTTTCTGGGATTTTTCGTCAGCCGAGCTTGACTAAGAAGCGTGAGAAAAAATCAGACAAAGCGGGAGTCATCCCCAGCTTAGTGCCTTTGGCACAATTGGCTATGGCAACTGAACCTAATGGTCGTCAGCAATTTTGGACGCGCGTTAAATTTGAAGTACGCCAAGTGCTGTTTACCGCACCATTTGTGGTGTTAGGCGTGCTGACTATTTTCAACTTAGTCGGCCCCATGTTCGATGATTTTGGTTGGTATGGCACATCTAACTGGCCACTAACCCAAGATATGGTAGATAACATTGCCGGCGCGACGGGGTTATTGATGGTGATAGTGCTGATTTATTACAGCGCAGAAATCGTCTGGCGTGAACGCAGTTCAGGAATGGGGGATATCGTCGACAGCGTTCCCGTATCAAACTTAAGTTTTTGGGGCTCTAAGCTCGTGTCTGTGGTCATAGTGATGACCTTGCTGTACGTGCTCGCCATGTGTACCACCATCGCCTTCCAACTGATAAAAGGTCAAGCCAATCTTGAGATTGCTCAGTACCTTATTCGATTGGGATTTTATTATCTCTTGCCGCTGTTGATGACCGCTGTGCTGGCGTTTTTTCTGCAAGTGCTTAGCCCCAATAAGTACGCAGGTATGGGTTTATTTGTTGCTTATTATCTAACGACGTTTGTCATGGCAAGCTGGGGATTTGGCCATAGCCTGTATAACTTTGGTCAATCGCCAACCTTAACTTACTCCGATATGAACGGCTACGGCTGGGGCTTATTAAGCCATGCACTCTATATGATTTACTGGGGGGCATTTAGCCTTATCCTGTTTGTTTTAGGTTATGGTTTGTATCATCGCGGACCGCAGCAGAGTCTTAAAACGCGTCTGAGCTTACTGGGCTATCAGCTTGGTTTTAGTGGTAAAGCCATTGTTAGTGTTGCCTTAGTGGTGTTTTTGGTTATGGGCAGTTATTTGTTCTACCAGACCAAAGTGGTGAATCAGTTCCTCACCCAAGATGAGACCACAGATCTGCAAGCCGATTATGAGAAGGCCTTTAAGCAATACCAAGACATGCCGATTTTAGTGACCACTAAGGTCAATGCGAATGTCGATATTTTCCCTGAAGATCGCAAAATTATCGCTAAGGTGATGTTTGAATGGCAAAACAAGTCGGATAAACCGATCGAGAAGATGCTAGTGCAGTTGCCCGAACACACTCAGGCAGATACGGTAAAAATCAATATTCCTAATGCTAGCTTAGGTGAGTTTGATAGCCGCTATCGCAATACTTGGCTGACCTTTTCGACGCCAGTGCAGCCTGGGCAAGTGGTGCAAGGGGATATCCAACTAGTACGCGAGTCGGTGGGTGTTGCTGAATCTGGCTTTGATATGTCAGTGGTTGAAAATGGCACCTTCATCAATAACTTCGAGCTATTGCCGCTCTTTGGTTATCAAGATGGCTATGAGTTGATGGATCGCCACGAGCGCCAAAAGCGCGATTTAGCCGAAAAAGCACGTGCGAACAAACTTAAAGACAGCCGTTATTACACGCAAAACTTCTTTGGTGTCGATGGCGATTTCATTCAATTTGAAGCCACTATTTCGACAAGTGCTGATCAAATTGCATTAGCACCAGGATATTTGCAAAAACAGTGGCAGCAGGATGGGCGTCAGTATTTCCAATATTCGATGGACAGCCCTATGGTGAACTTCTATGCCATTATTTCGGGCCGTTATCAGGTAGAAAAAACCGAGCATAATGGTGTCGCCGTTGAGGTCTATTACCATGCAGATCACCCTTGGAACGTTGCCCGCATGATAGAGTCAGTTAAAGATTCTATCGATTACTACACACAAGCATTTGGGCCTTATCAGCACAAACAAATGCGGATCATGGAGTTTCCGGGTTACCGTAGTTTTGCACAAAGTTTCGCTAATACAGTGCCTTACTCTGAACGTATTGGTTTTATTACTGATTTACGCAACGAGGATAATATCGATCCTGTGTATTACGTCACCGCCCATGAAGTGGCGCATCAATGGTGGGGACACCAAGTGGGTGCTGCTGACGTACAGGGTAGCGCTGTGATATCCGAAAGCTTGTCACAGTATTCGGCGCTTATGGTGTTGGAGAAAAAGTACGGCGATAAAATGATCCGTAAATTTTTGAAATATGAATTAGATAGATATTTACGTGGCCGTTCATCTGAGTCCATAAAAGAGATGCCTTTGCTGCGCAGTGAAAATCAGCAGTATATTCATTATCAGAAAGGCTCAGTGGTGATGATGGCGATTAAAGATGTGTTAGGTGAAGCGAAACTCAACGCGAATCTCAAAGCATTTTTAGCGCGTTATCAGTATCGTAACGATCCATTCCCAACCACGTTGGATTTGGTGAGTTACCTTGAGCAAGGGACAGATGAAGCGCAGGCTCGCTTTATCGATGAGTCTTTTAATGAGATTACGCTCTACGATCTTAGGTTAACCAATGCGGTAATGACGACTCTGCCAGATGGTAAGACGCAAATTGAGCTGACGGTCTATGCCAGCCGCAAGGTGGCCAGTGGTAAAGGTGAAGAAACTGAACAACCTTTAGATGCCATGATTGATATCGGCGCCTTTAGTGCCGATCCCGATAAGTTGAAGGACGATAAACAGGTGTTATTGATTGAGAAGCACAGGCTGGTCAGTGGCGAAAACAAGCTGACGATCACTTTGGCTGAGAAGCCCAGTTATGTGGGAGTCGATCCCTTTGTGAAACTCATCGATAGAGATGCGAAGGACAATATCTTTAAGCTGTAAATCAGTTATCAAACAAGCGCTTTAAAACCTACGCACTATCCGGTCTGAATGGCCAGATAGTGCGTTTTTTTATGGCAATACCCTTGGCTCATTTTGAAATTAATGCAAATTAGCTTGTTCTTCGCCGCTGTTTTTCCTAATGTGATTGCAAATGATTTTCAATGAGGCGTGTTATGAATACCCATCTGCAGTTACAGGTAAAACATTGGCTTGAAAATGATCCTGACCCTCGCACTCAATCCCAATTACAAACCCTAGTCGATAGTGGCAATGAAGCCGAACTCGCGGCACGCTTTGCTGGTCGCTTAGAGTTTGGCACCGCAGGATTACGCGGTGTGGTCGGCGCAGGGCCTATGGGGATGAACCGTCTGGTGATCCGTCAAACCTCGGCAGGCCTTGGTGCTTATCTACTTGATCAGATTAAAGATGCCGCCGAGCGTGGTGTGGTGATTGGTTACGATGGTCGCCACGACTCATTCAATTTTGCCCATGATGCGGCGAGCGTACTGACCGCTATGGGCATTAAGGTGCGCTTAACGTCTAAAGTGGCGCCGACACCGCTGGTGGCCTTTGGGGTGAAACATTTTAATGCGGCAGCAGGCATTGTAGTGACCGCGAGTCATAACCCGCCGCAATACAATGGCTATAAAGTGTATTGGGAGAATGGCGCGCAGATTATTCCGCCCCACGATTCTGGCATTGCCGCGCAAATTGAGCGCGCCGCGAATCAAGCGATTCCGTTTTTAGAACATGATGAGGCGGTAAAACAAGGTAAGTTAATTATTCTGCAGGACGATTTTTACCAAAGCTATCGCCATGGCGTGCAGCAAGCTGAGGTGCTGCAAAACCATACGGCTCCAGAAAAGGTCAGTTTAGCCTATACCGCCATGCACGGCGTGGGCGCTGAAATGGCTGAAACCGTATTGAAAGATGCGGGTTTCACCCAAGTGTATTCGGTAGCCTCCCAGCGCGAACCCGATGGGGATTTCCCGACGGTGAACTTCCCCAATCCGGAAGAAAAGGGCGCGATGGATTTAGTGATTGCCGAGGCGAAAAAACACGGCGCTATGCTCGCCTGTGCTAACGATCCCGATGCCGACCGTTTTGCGGTCGCAGTGCGCCGTGAGGATGGCGAATACCAGATGCTGACGGGCGATCAAGTCGGTGTGCTCTTTGGGCATTACTTATTATCTCATGCCAAAGATCATCAACGTCTTACGGGCACAACGATAGTGTCATCGAGCCTGTTATCTAAAATTGCTCAGGGTTTTGGCACGCAAAGCTTTACCACGCTCACCGGCTTTAAGTGGTTGATGAATGTGGGTATTGCGAAAACGTCCCCTGAGGATCAATTCCTGTTTGCCTATGAAGAAGCCCTTGGCTACACAGTTGGCAGCATGGTGTGGGATAAAGATGGCTTGTCGGCGCTGGTGGCATTTGCCCAATTAACTGCCGAGCTGGTGGCGAAGGGGCAAACGATTTGGGACAGACTCGAGCAAATTTACCGTGAGCATGGCTTCCATCTCAATGCGCAGGTGAGTATTGCACTAAAACCTGACACGCCTAATATTGGCGCCTATTTACGCGAACATCCCCCTGTGAAGATTGGTGAGCAAGACGTGCTATCAACCGATGATTTAAAAGCCCTTGAGCGTCGTTTTGCCGATGGTAGCGTTGAAAAAATCGACTTGCCACCGAGCGATGTATTAACCTACTGCTTAGCGGGTGGCGCTCGGGTGATCGTCAGACCTTCTGGCACTGAACCCAAAATTAAGTGCTACTACGAAGTGGTCGAAACTATAGTCGATACTGATACCTTAGCCAGCGCTCAGGCGAGGGCGAGCAAAGCCATGGAAGATTTTATTCAGGCCCATCAAGCCAGTTTGCCAAAGTAACGTTTTAACTAGGCCAAAACCCTCAACATTCACTTTTATTAAAAGGCTACTGACATCATGCTGTCAGTAGCCTTGTTTTATTCTTGTTGTCGCCCGTTAATGATTCAGTCCTGAATTTTATAAATAAGGTTTTGAATCATTGATATTTTTCAACAAGGAGAAAGTGAAAATGTTATCTATTGCACCGTTAGTTTGGGGTGAAATTCCTGTCAGTGATATGAACCGTGCCGTTGCCTTTTATCAGCAGCATTTTGGGGTTGAGTTTAAACGTGACGATATGGAAGATATGGAATATGCGACCATAGTCACCGAAGATGCGAGTGCGGCGAGCATAGGGTTAGTCAAATGCAGCATGAGCCAGCCGTCAATGCAAGGCAGCACTGTATATCTTCATTTCAGCGCACAATTGCAACCTTTAGTGGATAAACTTATCGCAGCGGAGGTGACGATTATCCTGCCAGTCACACCGATTAAAGACGGTGAATGTGGTTATATCGCCTTATTTGCCGATAGCGAAGGTAACAAAGTGGGTCTGTGGTCTAAGGATAAGTAGTCTCGAGTGATTAATGTATTAGCGTCGTGGCCTTAAGGCACGACGCTAAGATCACGCAATTAACTAAAGCATGGGTTTAGATTTCTATGGAAGAAACAAAGATGGACGTGGTTTATATTGATGCTCGACCGCTACTTGGATTGAGCACCCGCACGAACAATCGGGCCGAAATGTCCGCCGATGGCGCTAAAATTGGCAGTTTATGGCAAGCCTTTTTTGAATCATCACAGCTCACCGCCATGCTCAATTCGCCCATGTATGGCGTGTATTATGACTATGAGTCAGACATGAATGGCGAGTTTGCTGTGCTGGTGGGCAAGGCAATTGATGCCCCTGTTGAGGCAAACCACTTCACGTCGCTGGATCTTGAAGCCGGTAAATACCTTAAATTCACCGGTCAAGGTGACATGCCCCAGTGTGTTATCGATCTTTGGGGACAAGTGTGGGGCTATTTTAGTGCTAACGATTGTCCGCATCAGCGACGTTATCAAACTGATTTTGAAGTCTATCTCAGCGCCACTGAGGTTGAGATTTATATCGGGATTTTATGATTTAAATCGTAAACTATCACTCAAGTGAGTATCAGGATATGTCAGTGATTTATGTAAACTCACAATGCTTAATCAACGGATAGGCAACTAAAGGATTAAATCAGAGTCAATGCGCCGCGCCGACCGCCTATTTCAAATAGTGCAAATTCTTAAACATAAACGCCTGACCACAGCCCAAGAGTTGGCTGAACGGTTAGAGGTGTCCACGCGCACGATTTACCGTGACGTACAGGATTTGTGTTTAAGTGGCATTCCCATTGAAGGGGAAGCGGGTGTCGGCTATTTGTTGCGCCACGAGGTGAATGTTCCTCCCTTGATGTTTAACGAAGCCGAATTGGAGGCGATTCAAGTTGGCATGCGTATGGTGCAAACTTGGGGTGGCAAAGAACTTGGCAGCGCCGCGAGGCAGGCGATGATCAAAGTCGAAGCCGTACTGCCAAAACGACTACAAGCCTATCAATCCTTGATGTTTTCACCGGATTTTTACCTCGACTCCAATGAGTTCCAATTCCTCGATCCGCTGCGTAACTCAGCTCAGCGCCGCGAATACGTCAAACTCTTCTATCAAGACGTCAAACTCGATGTCACCGAGCGTGAAGTGCGCCCGCTCGCCATCTATTTTTGGCGTGGCACTTGGACCTTACTGACTTGGTGTGAGCTGCGTTCAGCCTTTCGTAATTTCAGGGTTGATCGCATCACAGGCCTTGTGCGGTTGAACCGTCATTTTGACCAAGCACCTGGGCAAGAGTTGGAAGATTATATTTGCCTGATGGATGAACAATCGAAGGCGCGAGCCGAAGTAAAAGATAAGCCACTCGAATGAGTGGCTTATCTTACATTTCTAATTTGCTCGTAACATTCTAGTATTTTTCTAGTTGTATCGAGATCTCTCTGATAATCGTATCATGGCTATTATTGAGAGCCTAAACTCACCATTTTAATTGTTTAACATGACTTCGCTTGATTGCGAAATATGCAGTTTTTTGATTAAACCATCTTCATCATTATTTTGGATCTCGCCGACGGCAACTTGAATATTACGACTCAGTCCTAATTTTTGAGCACTTTTCGGACGATTAGCAATGTCTTCATCCGTTAGCGGATAGGATTCACTGGCATCGATATTAAATTGACTCGAATCTATTGCGGTAAATTTACCGCTGATAGGTGCGCCATGTTGTCTAACAATATTCGCTAATTGCCACTCAAAACCACTTTTTGACTGTGCCGAACTAATCGCTGCAGGCCAATCCCATACACCATAACCGTTTATATCTTGATGAAGATATTGATCGACTAAGGCTTCTGGCCCATTTAAGTTATTCGCATTCGCTCCGCCAAAGGTGTAAGGGAGGTTAGGTCTATTTGTCGGATGATTAATATGCGCATTACCTCCCCATTTTAAGAAGTTCTCATATTTTATATCGTACATCATATATAAACTTGAGGTGTATGGAACATCCGCTTTTTGTTTAAACAGAGTGATTGAGATATAACGTTTGCTGCGAGGCGGCATAATTGCGCGGTACTGTGCCTGACTCGAAATCGTTGTACTTTTACCGTCAGTTTCACTCCAGCCTTGGCTGGCGGAAAATTCGGCACTGATTTCAGAACTCGCTCCACCTATTCCTGGAATACCCACTTCATATTTATTGGTTACGCCAATTTTCTCGGAGAAGGAGAAATTATCGGTTTTGGCCCAGCTAGTGGTGTAATCATAGTTGAGGGTGGCGACACCGGTATCTTCGGTATCACCCCAGTTGTAAATCACTACGGGAGCTGTATAAATAGCTTCACGATCATAAACTTGAGGTGAACCTAACTGAAGGTTTTGAGGATTAGTTACAAAATGGATATTTTGTAAATTCACCTTCAAACGCTCATTCGCTCTGTAGCCGCTTGCATAAGGATCATTTCCGTTATAGCGGGCTTTAAGACTGTATTCGTTGCTCGATTCTCTTCTGACTTCGATATCTTCACCAACATACTGGGATGCCGTACCGCCAGCCCATGCATATCCAAGATGGTGTCCCAAGGAGAATAACGAGCTGATAAACGAGGGGTCGTTAATCACATCATTTTTAAGCGAATCAAGATCAGGGGCAGCGTGTTCTACCATTGACAGTTTTGGAATAGTATTAGGAATAGCTGCTTCGGCCAACAAAGAAACAGTTCCAAGTGCGGTTAAACAGGATAAAGTTAATATACTCAGGCTAGATTTTGTTCTCATGATTGTTCCTTTATTTTAATAAAATACGTCCTTTCATTGAGAGCGCCGATGGCAATTATATGTAGTCCTAAATCATATAAATAATCATTACTGTTAGGCACATCTAAAAACTAGCACTTTTATTTTTATTAAACAAAGTAAAAATAGATTAATTTAAATAGTGTTTAATTTAGGTTAAAAGTGTTAACTGGTTTATTTTTAAACGGTATTTTGAACTTTATAATATAGTGTATTTACTTTAATTTTTAATGGGTTGATTTTATTCGTGGATTGATGTTAATGGCATGGCGTATTAAAAATTTATGCTGACTTTTATATAAAAAACTTTTAAATGGATAATTTATGCAAAGAGTTATATCGAGTGCGATATCGAAAGTTAAACCGAGATCAATACCCTAATAGATACAGTCATAAGGGTATAGGACATGAAGACAGTGGAAGATAATGTGAAAGTGATTTTCTGATACACGAGTATCTGAGGGGATGAAGTTGGGTAAAAGTGTGGTAGAGGCGGTATAAGTGCTTGTGCAAGAGCCAGTGCTACAGAGGGCACTGGCTCTTTGTTTTCTTAATGTTGTTTACTTAATGGATCAAGAAAAACAGTCCCATACTCAACACTGTGGTCAGCAAGGTATTACGGGTGACGAGCGCGAGTATCGTCGCGACCACGGCGCAGATGAGATAGCTGTTGTCTAAGCTGAGATCGAGCTGGCCTTCTTGCACAAATACTATGGGCGCGAAGATAGCGGTCAATACTGCAGGGGCTGAGTAACTTAAAAAAGTTTGGGTGCCCTTACTTAATCGCAGCGGTAATTTAGGTTCGAGCAGTAAATGACGACTGATAAACACAACCGCCGCCATTGAGAAAATCATTAACCAAATCATGCTTTTTCTCCTGATGCACTATTTGTCTTAGTCCCAGTTGCTGCTTGGATTTGTGTGCTTGCTAGCTCAGTTGCGGGTTGTTGTGCGCGTTCCGCTTCCTTGGTCACTTTGGCGTAAAGTACGCCAGCTGTCATTCCGGCTATGGCGGCGATCAGTAATCCCGCTTGAATTTCAAATAAGGCGCATACCACGGCAAGGGTGAGCGAGACTAATACACAGACGAGAATCGACGGTTTTTTTACCGTGGGCACGACCAGCGCGATAAAGGTGGCGGCGATGGCGAAATCGAGCCCAAGTTCGCCTAAGTTCTCGATAGCATTGCCCGCCACTATGCCAAGCAAGGTTGCTATGTTCCAGCCGATATAGAAACTCAAGCCGCCGCCGAGTGCATACCAAGGGTCGAACTTATGCAACTTGCCTTGATTAGCGATGGCAAACAGTTCATCCGTGAGCAAAAAGCCCAATGTCAGGCGCCACTTTAATGGCAAGGGACTGATTTGACTGCGCATCGCCATCGCATATAACAGATGCCGTGAGGTGATGAGTAGCGTCGTAATTAAGATACTCCACAGACCAATACCGGCTTTGACCATGCCGAGCGCCACTAACTGAGCCGCGCCCGCGAAGATAATCGCTGACATGGCTTGGCTTTCAATGGGCGTGAGCCCAACCTCAATGGCGAAGGAGCCCGCTAAAATTCCCCAAGGAACTACTGCTATTGTCAACGGCATCATGGCCAAGGTGCCTTTTAAAAAAGCCTTGGCTTTTGTGGGATTCGCGGGAGACACATCAGGTTCTATAAGCTTGTTGGTTGTCACTTTGGCTCCTAAAAATAGCGGCGACACTAGGGTCGCTGTTAAACAATGAATGCTTGGATAAGGTCTGCTTGCTCTGTTATTACCGCTCAGTTACGACTATTTAGTGACTATTTCTTAGAGACTAGTGTTTAGTTATGGCAGACCTGTTATTAGCGGCCTGTTATTGGGGATATTAAGCAAGCTGAGCATGGCAGATTAACCTAAAGTGGTTGTTTAGGCTTGGATAATATTGCGGCCTATTTCTTTGGCAAATTGCCCCGGCGTTACGCCGACGGTCTTTTTAAAATGCCGATTCAAATGGCTTTGATCGTGAAAACCACAATCGAGGGCGACATCAAGCAGCCGTGTGCCTTGCTTGATTTTCCCCTTGGCCAGTCTCACTCTGGCCTGAATTTGGTAAGCGTGGGGCGGTAAGCCGTAACAACGCTGAAATTGCTTGAGTAAATAATAGGGGCTTAATCCTGCAAGCGTTGCCAGCTCTTCAAGGGAAATATCGGCCGCAGGATGATCGTCGATAAAGGATTTCACCAGCGCTAATGCAGGCTTAGCGATTACAGCGAGGTCATCGCTTGGGCGATGCTTGCCATGGCGCGCCATTAACTGCATTAGGCTTGAATAGACTAAGCTTTCACGCAGTAAGCGATTATCCGATGTATCTAAGGTATTAAAGGTGAGGCGCAGCAGTTCGGCTAATTCGGGATCGTACACTACGGGATCTGGGAAATAGGGCGCTCCGCTGTTTGCTAGCTCACTGTTTATATTGGCAAACTGCGCGGGTACTGGATACATGGCACGATAGGACCAACCGCCCTCGGAGGCGCTACAGCCATTATGCACTTCGTCGGCGTTGACGAGAATGATGCTGTGCTTTGGCGCCACATGGTTGCTACCCGTGCGATAAAAACGCTGCGCTCCCGTTTCAATCACGCCGACCGTGTAACCTTCGTGGGTGTGGCGACTGAAGTTTTGTTTATGGTAGTGGGCATTGAGTAACTCGAGGCCACCTAATTCATCGGCAATCTGGTAGGCCGCATGTTCTGTATTCATTAAGCCTCCTTTCTTGAATAGATGAATGGGCGGGTTGTACCTGATAGTAACCCAGAAATCCTCAGCGCTTTTGTACAAAATTGCGCATATTGGATTTTGTTCTGCGCTTAATGGTGGTTTCTTAATGTTTGTTGCTTATTGCTGTCGCTTGAGATTTTTCATCAAGCTTGCTCGCGACCCGCTTGTCTTAGGTCGCTTGCTTTAATTGACTCAGATCAGCGCCCGCGATGGCGTGTAGGTGCTGAGTGATTTTTTCTATCGGCCAATCCCACCAAGCGATGGTAACGAGCTCATCTATCACATCTTGCTCGAACCTGAGCTTGATGACAGTGGCAGGATTTCCGCCAACCACAGCGTAGGGCGGTACATCTTTTGTTACCACGGATTGACTGGCAACAATGGCGCCGTGGCCAATTTTCACTCCAGGCATGATAGTGGCGTTATAACCAATCCACACATCGTTACCGATACAGGTGTTGCCCTTAAAAGGTAAATCTTCGGGATTGGGCGCCGCTTTCTCCCAACCATTACCAAAGATATAAAAGGGATAGGTCGAAAAGCCAGATACTTGATGATTGGCGCCATTCATAATGAATTTCACGTCTTTAGCAATGGCGCAGAATTTACCGATAATCAGTTTATCGCCAATAAAGTCAAAGTGATAAAGCACATTCGACTCGAACCTTTCAGGCCCCGCAGGATCGTCATAATAGGTATAATCGCCGACGATAATGTTCTCGCGGGTAATAAAGTTTTTAAGAAATCCAACCTGAGGGAAGCCTTTCATCGGCGCTTTGTCGTTGGGATTTGGGCCTAATTGGGCGTGGGTTGTGTCAGGCATAACTGTCTCCATCGTTAAAGTACGTCTTAACTCGTGCATTCTTTTATGCGATTGATGTGCGAATTTGTGGTGCCTATTGCGGTGTTGATTGTTGTGCCTATTGCGGTGTTGATTGTTGTGCCTATTGGGGTGTTGATAGCCGGATGAGTCGGACTAGTACTCACCCGTCACCACAAGTGTATTTTCAATACGTTTAACCATTAAGGCAAGCGTAGTTTTGTCTCGTATAAAGCCGACAGAGCAAATTGCCATCGCGCCACTACCACAGGTTATTTCGGGATAGTCTTCTGTCATTGGCGTTTCATCTTCCGCTACGGGCGCTAATACCCAGCCAGCAGCCAATAAACTCGATTTCACCTCAGCGTATTTTTTACCCCATAACGCGTTGGTGTCCTGTGCTTGAGCAAATAGAGGCAATGCGCCAAGGCTTAGCATGATCAGTGGGAGAATGATTTTTCGCATGTAAGGCCTTAGTTCCTATGTGGTTTCGGGGATGATTGATGGTTAATTTTTAAAGGCTAAATCAACGTCGTGGGGCTTCACCCCACACCCGACCAAGGAGGACTGCTCGTCCTATCCTCCTTGGATGCTCCAAGACGCCCCCAACGGAGTTGAAAGCCCCTTGTGCTCATTGGCAAATTTGCTATCGCTTCCGAAGGATGCGTCCCTGCACCTGCGAAAGCTAGCTCGCCATCCATGGCGAGACTCACGCAATTTGCCTATTCGCCCTGCGGCAACTCCGAGGGGAGGTGTATTCTGTTACTTCGGAGTTAGCTTTTAATCCCAAAAGATTTAAGCCTGTCCTGTCTTTTCCTTTGAATAATAATTTGGAGCCAATAAAAGCAAAGATAAAAGAGATAAAGAACTTCAATGGTTTTCCCTTAAAATATGTTGATAAATTAACCATTCTTTTTGGCGCGTTTGTACTCTTGTTGGGATTGATAAATTCCCAGAATGATCAGGCCAAATACGAAATAGAACATTTTTTGCGCTGAAAACTCGATTGTCAGCGTAGGATGTTCTAGGTGGCGGTATAGAATACTGTGAGAAATTACCTCTGTTATCGTCAGAATAAATGGATAGCTAATTAATGCGATAGACGATATTTTTGCGAATTTGTACGTTTGAGGTTGTTTAATGAATTTTGCAATAAATAGTAACCCAAATGATAGCGTCAGATTGCTTATCCATAAAATAGCCGCCGTAATTCGTACTTGAGTATGACTGGCTTGTTCCGCATCGGGATAAACCTCTAATATCTCCTGCAAGTAGCTTGCTGGGCTCACTAATCCCCAAACAGGGTAAAGGCATAGCAGCACGGCAGTGAGCATTAAAATATATCTGATAAACATCCTTTTTCTCCGACAGATTCTGCTTAGAAAGCTATATTTGTTATACGAATTATTACCTTAGCATTGTTTTTTACAAGTGGCGATGCTTTAGCTAAAACTAAATTATTGTGACAAAATCCTTGTTGTTGGATTGCATACTATTTTTTAGGCGCCAACAGCAGAATAGATAAGTAACAAAGATAGCGGGATGGAAAATAGACCAATTAAACGGAATTTATTGTTGAAGTATTGAGCAGACCATAGCGCAAACTTCCTATGTAACCTTGGATGCGTTAATGCTAAGCCCATTCCGACACAGAACAATACAATACCTATCGCAAAAATGGTCTGTGGAAACTGAGTATCGGTTGAGTAATGGGTAAAAATGAGACCCGCAATAATTCGGCTGATCACCTCAGCAATATGGAAGTAGGGCTGCTCGCTAAACAAAATAATTCCCTTAGAGAAAGACTCAGGCTTTACAACCATCACTAGGCTTAATAACAACATCAATAGACCAAAAGCCGCAATAAAGTACATAGTCGTTCCTTGATATAGTGATGTTTTGATGTTGAAACTATAAATCCAGCGACACAATTAAGCACTCTCATTCCAGTGACACGCTCTGCTTAAATAATAAAAGTCATCCCAGAGGGTTCGACGGCGGCATCTACTGCATATGGATGCGCGAATGCCACGGTTACATGGTCAATTATGTTCCCGACATAATAGTGATATTCCCCATATTCCTATGGGTCAGATATGAATGAGCGGCCATGCCGCCAACGGACACTTCCATAAGAGTGCTTAATTTCGTTAATTTCTGTGTACTTTTTAGCCAGTTTTCACACTATCAATTTCCATTTTCAAGTCGGCACATCAGGACATATATTCACTTTTAACCTTAAAAATATGTAGGTGTCCTTACTCTTTTTATGAGGCTATAAGTCCGTCTTTACAATTAAGCACTTTCATTCCAGTGACACGCCATTAACTCATCCCTGAGGGCTCGACGACGGCATCCATGCCGTCAACGGTCACTTCCATGAGAGTGCTTAATTTCGTTAATTCTTGTGTACCTTTTTAGCCAGTTCCCACACGATCAATTTCCATTTTCAAGTCGACACATCAGGGCATAAATTCACTTCTAGCCTTAAAAATATGTGGATGTCCTTTCTTTCTCTCTACAATGCCGTATTCCGCTAACATCCCTCAGACTTGATTAAGGCGGTTGATTGTTTAGTTAATCGTTCGCGCATGCGGTGGGGCAGTTGCACATCTTGCTGCGCGACGCCTTTGGGTTTTACAAACCGCATGTTGGGTCGCTGCGCAGCTTCAGCGATGGCTAAGGCATCGTTGTAGTCATTTTTATTACCTTGCCGAAAAGGCACCACAAATTGAGGTGCGATTAGCTTGACGTTATGGCTCAACAGCTCAAATTCTCTGGCCCAGTAATTTGCTCCACCACACAGGGAGCGTCCATATATGTCTCGTTAAATTCTTCATGAAGGATATGAATATTAAGCAGGTGGTTAAGGGGAATATGGCCAATAAGAAAGTGCAACGTGTTAATTTAGTTAACTAACAAAATGAACTCTGTTAGGTTAATAGCTCTATATATTGGGAGTTTAAGTTATGGGTTCAATGAGTGAGTTATATATTGATATTCAAGAGCAACAAATGCGTGATTGGATATGCGAGCAAATTGGGAGCGATGAAGTCGACGAATCTAGTGATGAATGGAATGAGCTAGCTACAGAATGGTGTAATCAGCAAGAATACTATCAGGATTATAGCTATTATGAGTCATTAGAATTATCAGAATTAAACCATAATTTCATGTTTGAAATGGATAAGCTTTATGAAATTGTAAATGAGCAAATTCCATGCAACTTGGAAAATGTCACATTCAAAATGGTTCATGCATATGCTGTAACTATCTTGGAATCCTTTTTAACTCATGCATTTATATCGATAGTGTCAAAAGATGATAGATTATTAAAAAATTTAATTAGAGCTTATAGCAACTGCAAAGAACCCAAAACATATACTTTACAGGAGCTTGATTATTTTGACGGTTCTGTGAAAAATTTGGTTTTAGGGAGAATATCACTAATTTTATTTCATGATTCAAAAAGAATTGAAAGCATGTATAGGGATACTTTCAATTCTGCACTGGGATACGACTTCAAAGAATTGAATAAAATATTTTCTAACAGGCATGATATAGTTCATAGAAGTGGTAGAGACAAACGTGGTTTGGACTCCACTCCAAATAGAGAAAGCATAGAAAATACTTTACGCACAATAAGACAATTTATTACTTATTTTGAGGATAAAGTTAATTCTCAATGCTAACTCTTGTCCCCGTTAACGGGTAGGCTTTCCTCCCGCTTAAAATCCCCGTATACCTATAAGCGCACTTAGCCAACGCTGTGAAGCGTAGGCAAGTTAACCCGCAGTGAGGCTGCGTATCCCAAGGGTAAAACCATGCGCACAACAGCTAAATACCCATATTTTCAAACTTTGCCGCAGATTACACCGAAATTTGCCAAGGCGAATTCAACTGCGGACGTGACCTTCGATGACATGGATGTCATCGTAGAGCCG
>NZ_JAUOET010000037.1:0-41729 GCF_031932075.1 Shewanella sp. SP1S2-4 | reverse complement strand
CAGCCAGAGTGCTAACCCGTATTCGTATATTTTGAATAACCCGATGAGTGGGACTGACCCGACTGGGTATAGTGCTGTTCGAAGTGGCAATGCATCTGCTTGGCGCACGAATGAGTTGATGGGAGAGTTTGCTGGTACTCCTTTTCCATCAGAGGACAAAATGAGAAGGATAAATGAGATGTTTAAAGGAACATCTCATCTTTTTTCTGCTTCAAATGGGCAAACAAATGATGAGAATTCCACTGGGAATAACTCTGGTGAGGATGACAAAGAAGGAGTTGGCATTGCCGTTTCAGAAATCGCAACTGCTGCGGGGGCGGGAAGTGTAGCACTTAGCGCTATTGAACATATAACAAAAGACAAAGCTCTTGTACCTCCAGCAGGAGATTATAAATCAACAAGCCAATCCAGAGGGCTAGGTAAGTTAGAAAAGGTTAAATGGGGTAAGGCAAATCAAATTCCACTAAAAAATATCACTTCATTTTCTTCGAGAACTGGAGGTCTTTTAGGGGTTGCTGCTGCATTTGCATCTGCAATGGCAAATAAAAATGCTCTCATTAGCGGTGATATTACGGAAACAGAATATGATGGAAAACTTATCTCTGATTCTGTAATGGCACTTGTTTCTATTAGGGGTGGGAGTGGTGGTGCTTTAGCAGGAGCTGCATATTTTGTGGCTGATTATGTTTTTTCAAAAGATGATGTGAATGGTTGGATCATGATTAAAAGAGGTGGATTTCAAGCAATGGAAAATACCCAATTAAATTTTCAAGAACTGGGGCGCGGCATGAAAGGTATTAGGCAAGAGTATTATAATAACCCGAGAGGGCTAATTAATAATGCTTTAGGTGTTAAAGATATAAAACCTAAAGGAAACTGATTATGTGGTTTTTCCGAAGTTTTATTATTGGTGGCTATGCATATTATAGAAATAAAAAATTCGAACATGGCAATGCAGTTACAATGCTAATACTACCATCTTTTGGATTGCCAGCATTGATTATAGGAGGGGTATGTCTTTATTTATGCCCCGACGCATCATTGTTCTTTGATAAATATGCGCTCGAGTTAATATTGATTTTTTTGGTTTTTGGTTTAACTTTAATTTATAAGTTAGATAGATATTTAGAAATTTATAATAATGATGGAAAATTAGCTGATTTAAGGAAAGATATTCGAGTTCACAGTGTCACTGTCTATTTATTACTTATTGTAAATTTTTGTATTTGGTACTTCCTAAGGTAAATGCTAAATGAGAAAATGTTCTAAATTAGACACTAATTATTAAATGCTGTGGAGTGAAAAAATAACTAGGTATAAGTCCAAAAAATACCCAAGCTACTATTCAATATGTTAAAAATGACATAAAATGTATTAGGCGAGAATATGACAGAGATCTAAATGGATTTCTTCATAAATTATTAAGTGTTCAATATATCAGCATTGGTGGGGGGGGGTGATCATGGAGTTTTTTCGAAGTTTTATAGTTGGTGGGTACGCATATTATAGAAAAAAAGGCTTTGGCCATTCTGGAACAGTGTCAATGTTGCTTTTTTCATCATTGGGTTTTGTTTTAATTATTTTTCATGGAATATTGAACTCTAATGGCTTTAGTTTTTTCTCAAACATTAACTATTATGGTTATGTTTTTTTAGTCTTTTTATGTTTTTTATGGTTGTACATTAATGCTCGGCTTTGTAAATTTTTAAAAAAATATGAAATTGATTTTGATTCTAGTATAGGTGCTAAGGAAATAAAATTTCATAGCTATATAACTTATTTTTTAATTGCAATATTTATTTTTGTTCGGGTGTTCATTTAACCTGCTTTTAGTAGACCATGCAAAAAGCGGGGACAGCCACATCTTTTTGTGTTTTTCAGTTCCTTCTACTAGGCTTTAAATTATCCTGATTTTGTCTGTGTGGAGTTTGTGATGACCTCGGCCAGAAGACAGTTAATTGATGCCAATGCGACGCCTTTTTATCATGTGATAAACCGCTGTGTTCGTAGGGCTTTTTTGTGTGGTGAAGATAAGCTCACTGGTCGCAGTTACGAGCATCGACGTGGCTGGATTGTCGATAAAATCAAAGCCTTGTCCGCGATATTTTGTATCGATATTTGTGCCTATGCGGTGATGAGTAATCACTATCATTTAGTGCTTAAAATTGATGTCGACAAGGCCAAATCGCTAACGCAAAAAGATATTATTCGTCGCTGGTGTCAAATTACTAAAGGCCATGCTGTCGCGACTAAGTATATGAATGGTGATGCTTTAATCGACGGTGAAGTGATATTACTTGATCGCTTACTTGCAGAGTGGCATGAACGATTAAGTAGTATCAGTTGGTTTATGCGCTGTTTAAATGAACAAATTGCCCGCAAGGCCAATCGTGAAGATGAGTGTAAAGGCGCCTTTTGGGAAGGCCGTTTTAAGTCGCAAGCGCTGTTAGATGAGCAAGCCCTGCTCGCGTGTATGATGTATGTGGATTTAAATCCAATCAGAGCAGGCATTGCCGATTCTTTGCAATCCTCTGATTTTACATCGATTCAGGAGCGAATTAACTCGCTAAACACCCCAAATCATCCATTAACCCTCCCTGTGCCACAAACTGACTTCTCAACTAATGAAGCTCATATTCCCCACAAGTCTCTCGTCCAATTCGATGGCGCAGCTCACCTGAATCAGCAAGTGGGTATTCCCTTTCACTTTGCCGATTATCTCGAACTGATTGATTGGACAGGCCGCGCCATCCGCCTTGATAAGAAAGGCTATATCGATAATCAACGACCGAAACTACTCAATGAATTAGGTATAGCGCCCGATGCGTGGCTCACATCAGCCAAAGAGTTTCGTCGTCAATACAGTGGCATAAGTGGTCGATGGGATAGCATGTGTGCATTTAAAAAGCAGCATAACAGCGGCAAATGGTGTAAAGGTAAAGCCTCAAGCCAAACGTTACATCCTTAAGTTGCTCACGACTCAGCGTTTAGGATTATTTTTGTTTATCCGAAATGGAGAGAATTTCGCGCAAAACATAGCACGCTTTTGTCCGAAAGCTTGCTAGGTATCTCCTTCATACAGACTGGTTACACTAGTGCCCAAAAGGTGAGCCATGGTGATTTGCGAGACGACCGTCCGCCCCATGGACGGGTCGGTCGAGCATCCACGGATGGACTTGCTGCGCGTCGACGGGTCAATGCCATGGCAAGCCTATATGCATGGATTTCAGCCAATGCTAACCCACTAAAAAATAAAACTAAAAATGCAGGTCCTACGGCACTACTTTCCAACAGATTTCAGTCCCCAAAATATGTTGCGTATATATTTTCAATCCACGGTTCCGCTAATGCTAGAAAGTTGAGCTAATGCTATGGCACGCCTATCAAGACTGCTATCTCAACAGCTATCAGCAGTCATTGCACAAAAAAATAGCGATAAACCCTGTGAGTTTATCGCTATTTTATTATCTTGTTATGGCTGCATTCAAAGAGCGCTACATCACGCTTAAATGCTGATAATCCAGCCATTATAGGCCGCACCATTGCTGATGCGGCAATGGCTTACTTAACTATTTCCATCTCGGCTAATAGATTGTCGGCATGATCTAAATACTTCATTACCCACAACATATAGCGGCTATCCACTTGGATTGAACGGTTGATGTTATCGTCATATGCCCAGTCGCCGATAATACTTTCATACACACCATCGAACAGCAGACCGACTAATTCAGCGCGGCCGTTTAGGGTGGGTGAACCTGAGTTACCGCCCGTGGTGTCTAACGTCGACAGGAAGTTAACCGGTACAGAATCGATGGCTTTCACATAGAAATCACCGTATTGCTTCTGCTTAATCAGCTCTAACTCTTTTTTCGGTGCATCGAATGGGTCAACACCTGTGTCTTTTTGCACTATGCCTTCAAGGCGAGTGAATGGCACAGCCACTAAACCGTCTTTTGGCGAGTAGCCTTTCACATGACCCACAGTGACACGCAGGCTTGAGTTTGCATCGGCATACACAGGTTTACCTTGCTCAAGATTGTAGGCAATGATGGCATCCATGTACTGCGGGCGCACTTTCATCAGCTCGCCATCCAGTTCTTTTTCTTTCTTTTCTTCTGCCATATCTGTGTCATACATAGCCACGGCGAATTGAATGAAAGGATCTTTAGAGGCTTTAAAATCGGCAACGGATTTATCCATCCACGCCAGACGCACGTCTTTTTTGCCTAACTCAGTTTTGGCGTACATTTTGTCTAAGGTTTTCGAAAGCTTAGCTTCGCTGAACTTTTTATCGATACCAAAGGCTTTATCCAATGCAGGTAGACGTTTGTCCTCTGGCAGTGCGGCGTAACGTTTCAGCATATCGAATAACACGGCTTTATCGACGCTTGGCGCATAACGACGATCGATACGCTCCATGCTTGCTTTGAGGCGAGTCATATCACGTTCTTGGAAGCCAGGTTCACGCTGCATATCCGGCAGTTGTTTCTCGTTCGCTAAGCGATACAAGCTGCGCGCCGTTGGCAACATAGTCGTGCTACCAATGTAGCTTAAGATCATGTCACGCTCTTGATGCGCTTTACTCTTGGCAATTAACGCATCTAATTCCGCTAAGGTTTTACCGTATTTTGCATCACGGCTGCTGTCTTTAGCGATCCACGCTGCAAGCTCAGCTTCGCGGGCTTTACGGTCCGCCAGCATGGTGGATTTGCCATAAAACTCGATCATTGAGGTGAAGTTTTTCGCGTAGTTTGCAAGGCCAGCAATTTGACTCTCGTACTTAATACGTTCGTCACTGCCCTCTGGCGCGGTATCTTTAATGATCTCAATAAAGCGCTCGCGCAATAACTTACCTTCTGGATAAGCCCACTCGAACTGATTTTGTACTTCATTGGCGGTGCGATATCGGTTGGTGCGACCTGGGTAGCCAGCGACCATGACAAAATCGCCATCGCTCACGCCTTTAGCCGATACTTTTAAGAAGCTTTTGGGCTCGTATGGCACGTTATCGCTACTAAAATCGGCAGGTTTGCCCGCTTTCGACACATAGGCGCGGTAGAAAGAAAAATCGCCGGTGTGACGTGGCCACATCCAGTTATCGACGTCGCCGCCGTATTTACCCACGCTAGCGGCTGGGTTATAGACTAAGCGTACGTCGCGGATTTCCAGTTGTTTAACCAGATAATATTCAAGACCGCCGTGGAAGCTATAAACTTGGCAACGGTAGCCGTCTTCTTTTTCGCATTCAGCTACTAAGGCTTTTTCTTGGCTTTCAACGCCTTGATAGAAGTCACTGCCTATTTTGCCTTCAAGCCCGCCTTTAACGCGCTCAGTCACATTGGTCACATCTTCGGTCACGTACACACGTGAACCCGGTGTGGCAGGTAATTCATCGGCGAAGGTCTTAGCTAAAAAACCATCTTGTAGCAGGTTTTTTTCTGGGGTGGAGTTGTATTGAATCGCACCATAGGCACAGTGATGGTTAGTGACCACCAAGCCTTTTGGCGATACGAATGACGCGGTACAGCCACCAAGGCTGATCACTGCGTTCATTGGGAATTCGGTGAGTTTTGAAATCGATTTTGCATCAATTTCTAGCCCTTTTGCTTTAAGCTCATCGGCCATAGCGGGCAGCTGATGGGGCTGCCACATACCTTCGTCAGCCTGAGCGCCAAAACTGGCGGCCACGGCAACTGTGAGTAACCATTTTTTCATTGTGTTAAGTCCGTTTTATGTGAATGAAGCCACGCGCAAGCTGGGCCATGTTCTCGTTTTAATCGTGTTGTTTTTATCTTAAGTCACTGTATTAAAACCCAGCATCACTCGCTTTAAAACCTAAAAAGCAAAAAGTCAGGCCGGGGCCTGACTTTATCACATCGGATACACTCTATAACAGACTCAGAAAAATTCGCTTACAAAGCAAATACATTCCATCAGCTACATTCCATCAGCGTTACCCCGCGGCGTTCGCTACAATGCTGACGCTAGCCGCGAATTAAATACCAAGCCGTTAGATTGCAACAAATAGCTGGGCGCCCACAATCACAGCGCCTAACAAACCTGCCATCACTAAGCCCGCAGAACCACCCGACACTTGATAACCGCCCGGTTGTGTTTGGCGTTGACGCAATGCCATCACAATTGGCAAGAAGATGATCATCACCACCAATGGCACAGCTGCGAATCCCAGTACCGCCACAAAGCCTTCTGGCAGATACAGAGCACATAATACTGGCGGAATGAAGGTTAACAACCAGGTCTGCATACGGCCGGCAAGCGTCTCTTTTGCACGGGTTAATTCGGCGACAAAGTCATACAGGCTTAAGGTCACCCCGAGGAATGAGGTCACTAGGGCTAAATCGGCGAATAACGAAATGCATTTGCTGATCCAAGGCGTATGGGCAATTTCCTGTAATGCCGTCACTAGTGACGGTAATGAACCTTCGAAACCACTGACTTCATAGCCGCCTACTGTGCCTAAGGTCACTAACAACCAAAGCACATAACAAGCGAGTGGAATCGTCGAACCGATTAACAATACCTTGCGCAGTGAAACTGCATCGCCATCCAGATAACGCACTAAAGTGGCAATACAAACGTGGAAACCAAAAGAGGTAAACACTACGGGAATCGCCGCCATCCAACTGCTGGTCATCGACTCGGCAATCGCGCCCGTTGCCATGCTGGCAATACTGACTTCAGGCAGGAGAAATAACACCACAACCACCAGCAGTAAAATCATTAACGAAAACAGGAAGCGGGACACTTTATCGACCCAAGCCACACCGAGCGCCGCAAATCCGCCGAGCACTAGGGTAAACAACAATACGGCGACTTGATTATCGAGCACGATATCAAACATGTTCTTCGCTTTAAGCACTAATAGCGATGACCCACCGGTGAGATAAGCGGCGGTCAAAGCAAATAATAAACTTAAGAAAGAAGCGCCTTGAATTATCTGGCCTTTTTTACCCAGCAATTTACCCGTAATGACATGCAGATTATCACCCACGCCAGTGCGTAAGTTAATTTCGAGCATCAGTAATGAGGTATAGGCAGATACGCCCCAAATAACGACGAGTAACACTAACGCCGGAATAATACCTAAAGCCGCGGTAGCTAAAGGTAAGGCTAACATACCTGCGCCAATGGCCGTCCCGGCAACGATGGCGATCGAGCCTAACATTTTTGAATTCACACAATAGTCCTGTTCAATGATTAATTATTATTTTATTTGAGTAAGATTTGAACCGATAAAGCCTTGCGTCTTAAATCGAAATAAGCAACACATCACTTAAAGCAGCTTCAAAAAGCATCCAATCGGATCTCATTCCTGCAGATCAATTGGCCCCAATAGCTTTTGAATATTTCAACCCAGTAGCCATTGAGGCTAACTAAATCGGTTGCATAAAAGTGGCATGACTTTCAATTGTGATAATCCTAATAACAACATAGGTAAAATAGATAGTTTGGGACATTAACAGAGCCAAACCCAGTGGGCAAGCCAGTTGTGAACAAAGATAAGTCGCGCACTGTACGGTAACAACTTAATAGCGCTGTGATAAACGAAAACATACAAGCCAACAAAATCGCTACCTTTGTTGGAAATACGTGGGGTTCAGCATTGTGGGGGAATCGAGGTAAAACGTGTACTTTGACTGTTGCTAGCGCGCTAAATATGGGCTTAAACATATTCGCTGTGTTTAAGCCCAATCACATCATGTTGAGAATCGATTAACTCAAGATGCTAATTTACAGCTCAGTCCACGCCATAGTCCAAGAAGCGCCAAAACCTGGCTCAAATCCTGTGGCAGAAGCCGACCACTGCATGCAATAGCCGCTATAGGGGAATGGCTTACATTGATACACTTTGCCATTTTTAGGCTGTAACACTGTAGTGCCCGCAACGTAACCTTTGACTCCTTCAGGGAAGGCAAAATCCGCTTCTGGCGCTGGTGCTTGATCCTTTAAGAAAAGATCAAAGTTCTGCTGAATAACATCACCTTGTTTAGGCTCAGCTTTAACCTGCAAGTGATAATGCCCTGCTTTAGGCGCAACCACGTCTAACACTAAGCTCGCGCTGGTATTGTTAACGGTTTGACTGACAAAACCCGCAGCCGTACCATCGTGGCTAAACAAATACGCTGACACTAACATTTCAGCATTGCTGGTGACGTCAAAACGAACCTGCGCCGCGCCGTCGATAATTTGATAATCGTCAGCAAGTGAAGTGACTTCTAAGCTGTTGCCCGGTGCGGGCGCCAGATCAAATCCCACTTCAACACGCTCAATACCTGAAGTCGTCGCAGTAAAAATGTCGTTTTTGCCATACACAGGCTCAATCACACCTGATGCATTTTTTTGTCCCGCTTTTAACTGAGACTGCTGGGCATTAATCGCGCTAGCTAATAGGAAAGGCCAGTTTTGTTTATCACCTTGAGTCGCATCGCTAATGGTAATCACTGTTTGCTTAGCCGGTTGCTCACCATTGGCATCGAACACTCGAGTCATCACTTTATCGCCAGCTTTGAGATCGAGTGACGGATTGATGTCGCCCACATCGAACCATTCACCCGGTACGACGGGACCCGAATCCAAGTTCACATCGATAGCATTGTAGAAACTGTTAGTGGTATCACCCACTTCCCACACGGCTAGAATCACTTGATAACCGCTGCGACCTTCTGGCACATAACAGTCATGGGTCACTAACTTAGGCGGCTGCACCATGCCACCATCGACTACGCAGAATGGCGCTAAGTCAAAGCTCGCACGGCTTAAAGCTTGGTTTTGATTCCAATCTTGGCGAGTTAAATAATAACGCCAATTGCGGGTGACATGATTGGCAGTGAACTGCCAACTGAACTTATTCCAGCCCGCTTTGATATCCGTCTTTGACCAACGGCTGGGACTCTGTTCATCTAAAGGCGAGAAAGCACCATTACCCGCACTCGCCAGTTTGCCATCAGCAGGACCTGACTCAGGAAAACCCGATGGTCCTTCAACGCTTTGCGGTTCCCATTGCACCGCGCCACAGTTGGCATTGTTGCCGGTTTTACAGGCATAGGAACGTGACTCTGGCGCCACAACATAACCGTGTGCCTGTGCAGAAATACTCACAAATGTATTTGCCGCCATCACTGCGGCGGCCAATAAACTTAATTTAGAAACAGGGGAAAAAACAGTAGGATTTGCCACTTTAATGCACTCCATTTGCACCCATCTTTGCCAGTATTGGCTTGGGCTTAGGTATAAAAGTGGTATTTGGGCAAACAACAGCATTAAACAGCAGTCGTTTATCTTTCACAGAAATCGAATTCTGCGGCAACTCCGCTATCTTAGTTCACTAAAAAATCCATTTACAACCTTAGACCGGAAGCTTTGCGTCCTAACTTTTCAATTAGTTTGCCAAATACGGTAGGTGTCATCGAATCACTACGAGTTAATAGTATGTAATCAAGTAGAAATGACCTGGCTAAATTAGCAACAAAAGACAACGCTGTCAAAAAATTAACCCATTTATATTCATATAATTACAGAATGTTGCGCGGTATTTTTCTGACACCTGTCAAACATCTATTCGTGTCTACTGCGATAAACTGGTGCTTGAAACCGAAGTTCACTTAGGTATAATGCCCACCTCGCTTCGGGGGAGTAGCTAACTGGATTTCGAGCCATCGTCATCTAGGGTGAACATCAACATACTTGGCCACACGCCATGGTGTTCACAGCAAATCATCGATTTGCCCAGCAAGACCTGAGCACAATGACTGCACCTAGGGGTGGACGGTTTATTGTGCTTATGTCTTAACCACCCCTAAAGGATCACACTTGGAAGCCCTACTTGCCTCAACCTTTACGGTTGCTATTGCCGAAATTGGCGATAAAACTCAATTGCTTGCACTTATTCTCGCCGCAAGATTTAAACATAAAACCGCCATTATTTTAGGCATTTTTCTGTCAACGTTATTCAACCATTTTGCCGCCGCTTGGATTGGCCAATGGGCGATTAACTGGGTCAGCCCAGATCTTGCCCGCTATTTAGTTGCCGCGTCGTTCTTCGCGATTGCCCTTTGGGTGTTAATCCCAGATAAAGTCGATGCTGAAGAGAGCCGTTTCTATAAAATGGGCCCCTTCCTCGCCACCTTTATCCTGTTTTTCATCGCCGAGATGGGGGATAAAACGCAAATCGCAACGGTAGTGTTAGCCGCAAAATACGATTCATTAACTATGGTGGTTGCAGGCACAACCTTAGGCATGCTGCTTGCCAATGTACCTGTGGTGATCGCAGGCCATTTCAGCGCCGAAAAATTACCTATGTTGTGGATACACCGCGGCTGCGCCGTATTGTTCGCACTGTTAGGCGTAGCAACACTACTGTTCTAGATCATTGATCATATTAAATTAAGGCAACAAAAAGGCCAGTGATAAACATCACTGGCCTTTCTACTTACAACGGTTGTATTGAGATAAACAGTGTCGACTTAGAAACGCAGTTTATAAGCCTAATGCCGTTTTAATCCGTTGACCGTAATCCGCATCTGCTTGAGTAAAATGCGCCACCATACGTTGCTGCACATCTAAACTCGCTTGACTTAATGAACCTGAAATCGTTGCCACTAGGCGCGCTTTCTCCGCTTCAGAGAAGATGCGATACAAATTACCCGCTTGGGTATAATCGTCTTGGTTATAACGACTGTAACGCGTCGCTTCACCTTCTAAACGCAATGGTGGTTCGCTAAAGTTTACTGGCTCAACCAAAGCATCAGCAGTGCTGTTCGGGCCATAGTTTGCCGAAGCGTCGCCACCCGTTTGGCTACCATGGTAAGGGCATTGCGTGCCCGCCATCGCACCTGCACGTTGATGATGATTTGCCTTAGCGGCATGCGGGCAGTTCACTGGCAATTGGTTGTAGTTAGCACCAATGCGGTAACGCTGGGCATCGGCATAGGCAAATAAACGTGCTTGCAACATCTTGTCGGGTGAAGCGCCGACGCCAGGAACCAAATTGCTCGGTGCCAATGCCACTTGCTCAACTTCGGCAAAATAGTTTTGTGGCAGACGATTCAGTTCTAATACACCAATCTCAAGTAATGGATAGTCGCTATGCGGCCAAACCTTAGTTAAATCAAATGGATTGATATGGTAAGTATTGGCATCTGCCTCAGGCATAATCTGCACATTAACCGTCCAACGCGGGAAGTTACCATCAGTAATCGCCACCACCATATCGCGCTGGGATGAATCGGGATCGATCCCTTTTAATTTATCAGCCTGTTCATTGGTTAAGTTGACCACACCTTGCTGGGATTTAAAGTGGAACTTCACCCAGAAACGCTCGCCCTTGGCATTCCACAGCGAGAAAGTATGTGAACCATAACCGTGCATTTGACGGTAGTTGGCTGGAATACCGCGATCCGACATCAAAATGGTCACTTGATGCATGGCTTCAGGATTCAATGACCAAAAGTCCCACATAGCCTGCGGATCTTTTAAGTTTGTCTTAGGATTACGCTTTTGCGTATGGATAAAGTCTGGAAACTTAATCCCATCTCGTAAGAAAAAGGTCGGCGTGTTGTTACCCACGATATCGTGATTACCACGGGCAGTATAAAAACGTAAACCAAAACCGCGTGGATCGCGCTCAGCATCGGCAGAACCCATTTCGCCACCGACGGTTGAGAAACGAATAAAGGTTTCGGTTTGCTTACCAACGCCATTGAAATGGTCGGCAATAGTGTAATCGCTTAAATCTTTAGTGAGGGTAAATGTGCCGTAAACGCCAGTACCTTTGGCATGCACGATACGCTCAGGGATACGCTCACGGTTGAAATGGGCTAACTTTTCAATTAAATGCCAATCCTGTAATAGCAAAGGACCGCGTTCACCCGCCGACAGTGAGTTTTGATCGTCGGCCACTGGGGCGCCGTTTTGGCTCGTTAAGTACTGACTTGTTTGATGTTGTTGACTCATGCCCTGCTCCTTAGTCTTGATTGCTGGTTAACCAGGTTTCAATTAAATCGTAAATGGTGGCCATGGTTTATCTCCTTGGCTGGCGACGTGTTGTCGATGGAGCAAGAATAGAGAATCGCCAACAAAGAATAAAACGATTAAACTAGATTCGTGCAATCTATAAAAAAGATTAAAAGAAAAATATCAAAGTCGATAAACGATTGCGCGGACTCACAGCCAATGGTCCGCTCACATCACTAAGGTGTGGCTGAAAAACCAAATGGCTGCTCGCAGGGATGAAGCAGATTACTGTAAAGCTGAGTGCGGTACAAAAAAGCAGAGAAAGATAATGCGCTGCCATTAACTGGCGGGTGAGCCGGCTTCGCGGTAAAGCTTAACCAGATAATAAGTGTCTATCAGTACGATAAAAAAGTTAACTAAGGCAACAGGATAAGCCCCAATTGCCACGCCGTAGGCCACAAATAATGCCGCACCGATAAGATTCCACCAGCGCAGTTTTTTGATGTTTGACATCATCAGTGATATTGCAACGACCACAGACGCTAAATAACCAACCCATTCCCAAATTGTCGCGTTATCCATATCCAATCCCTATTCATATATTATTTAAATCAAACGATTGATACGCCATTCACACCACAGGTAATAAGCTGGCTCATTGCATTTAGCGTTTAACGACAGCCGCCGTCATCCGTGAAATACAGGTCAGTTCACCGGCGCTGTTATGGATTAACACTTCCCATACAGAGCTGCGTTTTCCTAAATGAATAGGCTTAGCCGTAGCGGTTAATAGCCCATTACGGGAAGCCCGTAAGTGGTTAGCGTTAATTTCTTGACCGACACAATAGTACTGCTCAAAATCCACCGCAAAATTTGCCGCATAACTGGCAACGGTTTCAGCAAGCGCAACATTCGCGCCGCCATGGACTATCCCCAAAGGGTTATGCACCGCAGGGCTCGCTGGCATAGTGGCCTTCATGTAATCGTCGCCAATTTCACTGATCTCAATCCCTAAGGTCTGCATCAAGGTGCCTTTACCGCCCATACCGGCATCTAAACGCGCGCAATCCTCTAACGTGACAGCTCTAAACCAAATACTCATTGCAACTTCCTAGTCAATAAAACCAATCAGCAGTTTACTGCGAAGTGGATGAAGTTCAACTAGTTTGCGCTAAGCCAGTCCCGTCAATCTCGGCAAAAATAAGACTCAAACTAACCATTGTTTAGTAACACTCAGCCGACTAAACCAGACGAGAAACAATCCCCAGAACACCACCACACTCGGCATGATTAATGCGTCAGCTCCTAGCACCACAGCCGCTTGTTGAATGCAAAACACATAGCTCATTTGCAACAAAACCGCGATAAGTGAGGCAACCAGCACTTTATAGGCAAGGGATTTTCGCAATAACAACAATAGGCAGCCCAGAACGCCCGACACCACAGCAAAGCCAAATACCGCATCAACTAAAGCCGGCGTGGTCTCATAGAGTTTGATTTGATCTGGGCTCATTTGCGCCAAGGCATCCGGCGTCATGGTCATTTGGATCACAAAGGCCATCAGCCCCATGATATTCCACAATAAACTGAGCGTTGCGACAAAGTAAAACCACAGTGGCGCCTTCGCTTTAATGGTTTTCAGCGGATTTGAGACTGTATCCATACTCACTCCTAATAAAAACTGAAAAAAACAACTAAAAAAGGGATGGCGAACCATCCCTTCGTTTCAGTCTAGCTCACAAATAACACTTGTGAGTTCACCCGTTACACAGGTTAACGGCGACGACGTTGTAAACCAAACAAAGACATCAGTGCTAAACCTAAATAACCCAAAGCACCGCCATCATCTTTAGGCGTAGGCTCAGGTTTTGGTGGCACAACTGGCGCAGGGTAGCTTAAGGCAACGATCACAGGATCGTGGTCCGATGCAGAGAACGCATTTTCAGATTTAGCCAGATCACCAGAGAACTTCTTACCGTATTCAAACAGGTTAGATTCCACTGAGTTGATGTGCCAGTCTTCAATATCCACTAAACGTTTAGCTAAGCTAGCATTGGCTAAGGCATGGTCTAAGTTGCCTAGCTCGCCGTTATAGCTATAAGAGAAAGTGCCTGCACCGTGGGCTTTTGTGTTCAAGTTGATCAGGCCATAACCTTTTTCAATCTTGCTGCCTTGGCGTTCAAATACTTTGCCATCGAGCGTCGTCCACGAAGCGGTCATGATGTCACGATCTGACTTGCTCGCATCAAAGTCAGTCAGTACGCGGATAGGATCTTCCATGCCGTAGGCATTCATATCACCGATGATCAGTAAGTCGCCCTTCACGTCTTTTAGCGTTTCACCCAAGACTTTGGCGGCAGATACGCGGAAAGCATTACACTTGCCCTGTTGATCGGCAGGATCAACTGACTCTTCGAAGTTAGCCCAATCTTCTAAACAGCCTGAGCCTTTAGATTTCAAATGGTTAACGACTACGGTCAGCGACTCATCATGGATTTTAAAGGTTTGCGCTAAGCTGTGACGTTGGTAAGCATCGTTACCTGGATTTGTCTCAGTTTTGCCATCTTTAGTACGAGTCACGCTGCCAGCACTGGCATGTTGCTCAGGAGTATCGATAGCTTGAGCAGCACCTGCTAAGGTCACTTTGCCGCCACGGTATAACATGCCCACAGTGATAGCATCCGTGCCAAAGTACTTGCCGTCATACTTGTCAGCGTCGGTGATTTCAACAAAGCTATAAGCGTTTTCAGGCGTTTGCTTCTCGTTCAGTGCATCGACTAAGTTTTTAATCGCACTCTTCTCACCAAAACCGTTGTTGGCAATTTCCATCAGACCGACGATATCGGCGTTCATGGCAGTAATAGCGCTAACTATTTTAGTACGTTGTAGCACCATTTCTTCAAGCGTTAGGGCGCCACGGTTACTACCTGATGGATTGGTATCACCACCATCAACATCGTTAAAGAAGTTCAACACGTTAAAGCTAGCCACGCGCAGATCGCCCTTAGTGGCGACGCTTGGGGCTTCGGTTCTGTCATCACCACGGATAAAATCACCCGCTGTAATAGTGTTAGTTGCCACTAAACGATAAGCGCCGTAGCTGTAACCAATCACACCTTGCAGGTTAGTCAGTTGGTCGCCCACACGGATATAGCCCGTTTCCACATTGAAATCAGGGAAGTATGGAATTACACCGTCGGCAGGTTTGTAATCAGATTCGATAAAGAGTTGGTTTTCCAGGTTAGATTTAACTAACGCAGTCGCTTCAGCAGAAAGCGCGGGATAAAGCTGTGTCGACTTCATTAGCGGTTCTTTATAAGACACTAACATGTTGTTGCGACGGCCAGCGTAATCATAGCTGAAGGTACGGCTGATCTTAAGATCGCTGCCCGCATCTAAGACCACATTCATGCCTTCATAACGCTCTAATGCTTGCGCTAAGGTTTCGCCATCGGCGACATAGAAAGGCGCGGCAACTGGGACTTCACCCTTAGCGCCAACTTCAAATTTCTTATCGGCTTTAATATCGATTTGAGTTAAGCCAAAGTATTCTTTCACTTTACCCTGCACACACACTTCAACCCCAGGTTGAATTGCTTCAGGCGCCGCTTCACCTAAGAATACAAACACACCATCAGAGGTATACGGTGAGTTATCACCTTTCACTTCTTGCAGATAAAAACCTTTAAACAAGCTTTCGCCACGGGCAGTCACAACACCGCGCACTGTCACTTCGCTTTCAGACTCAAATGCACCTTCTGGTACAAATGGGCTAGACTCGCCCGCACCTTGTACTTGATAAATCGGCACTATTTTAGCGCCGCTGCAGCTAAAGAGCGGCACTTCTGGCTCAGCTGGAGCTTCTAGATAACCTAAACCTGAGAAGGTATCTTTAGGTAATTGTTCCCACTGGGCGGCATTAAATACCGTATTCGCCACTAACGCATCTAATTTACGTTTTAAGGTAACGTCTAATCCCCAACCCGCAGGAGTAGGCACATCGCCAATAATATCGACAACCGCATCATCTTTAACGAGTGCGACCGCATCACCACCATTAAAACTTAAACTGCCAGAGTAACTGTCAACACCTTGGTCAAGCGTGATCACAGCGCTAGAATTTAAAATCACTTTAGTCGTTTTAGGCGCAATGGATTGGCCATCTAATGCCACCATATCTGACGCAACAGTTGCACCATCTTTATAACGAACCAGTTTATAACCCGCGAGATCAATTGCCGTATCGCCGCCGTTATAGAGTTCAATCGCTTTATTGTTTGAGCTACCTTCAACATATTCGGTAATCATCACATCTGCGCTTGCCATCATAGGCAAAGCTGCTGCGACAGCTAAAGAAATCGCCGTTAACTTATTAACATTATCCATATCATCAACCCCATTATTATAATATTGCCGCTAACTTCTATTAACGTGCGGGCGGATTATTTCAGAGTTGAATGCTTAAAAAAAGAGGGCAAGATCGCACATTGCCAATGTAACACATTGATGAGTAAATGATTATGGACATGACACTGTTCACCTAGCAGAACAAGGTGATAATTCGAAAGTATTAGCCAAATAAAAACAAACAGTAAGAGTAATACACATATGCTCAGCCAAAGCATTAGCGCGAACAAATAATAACCAATATTTTAATGTGATATTTTGATGATATTTTTCGGTATGGTATACCCAATAAAATATAAAGAACGCGGCGCTTTAACAGATGACTGATATCATTAAAACGTAATTTAGCCTTCATCATTTTGAAATAAATCCAACGCTAAAACGAACTAGATTTAATGATTAATATCATCCATTGGCATAGCCGATAGATATTGATGGTTGCTATAAAAAACTAAACATGAGTTAAGGCTGCAAACCTTGTATAGCACGGCAATAAATTAAGCATTAAAACAATAATGTGATTTTTACAGACAAAAAAATACCGCTCATTTAGGAGCGGTATTTCACTTACTGCGTAATAAACGCGGCAGTTAATTCATTACTTTTTAGCTGCTGGTTCAGCGGCTGGCGCTGCAGATGCTTTCTCAACTGATTTCAATTCAACTTCAAAAATCAGTGTGGAATTGGGTGGAATAGTACCAGTGTCACGCTCGCCGTAGGCTAAGTTTGCAGGAATAACAAACTTGTACTTAGCGCCAACTGGCATTAATTGTACGCCTTCGGTCCAACCTGGGATCACGCGATTCAGTGGGAACTTAGCCGTTTGACCACGTTTGTATGAACTGTCGAACTCAGTACCGTCGATTAACGTACCTACATAATCCACTTCTACAGTGTCTTCAGCAGCAGGTTTTTCGCCAGTACCAGGTGTTAATACTTCGTATTGCAAGCCTGATTCAGTGGTCACTACGCCAGTCTTAGCTTTGTTTTCTTCAAGGAATTTTTTACCATCTTCGATATTCTTAGCAGAAATCGCAGCGGCTTGTTCCTGACGTTTATCGTTTAACTTTTTATCTAGACCTTGAAGAATGGTTTGCATTTCTTCTTCGGTTAATTTTAATTGGTCATTCAGACCATTAGTGAAACCAGTGACAATCAGAGTGCGATCAACTGGCAGGCCTAATTCTTCTTGCTCTTTGATATGGCCTGACATGTAACGACCGATTGAAGCGCCTACACTGTAAGCTTCTTTTTGAGCTTCTGTCGTTAATTCAACACTTGTACTCGCAGCAGCTGCTTTTTCTTCTTGATTACAAGCAGATAGGCCAATAACGGCCAATGCAACTAACGATAATTTATAAATCGATTTCATTAAAGCTTCCTCAGCATCCTCAAGCGGTTACAATAACCTAAGCGTGACAACTTTATACTAGTTATCTCGGTTATACCAACTAGATTCTTTATGGGTTAACAGTGATTAATGTCACTTGATCAAGTCTAAAGACAGCAACTTAGGGAGCAAGTTCATGAAGAAAAATCTACTGCTGGTAATTTGCACAATTTTTCTGACAGCTTGCCATCCTAAAGCGGAAGACATTAGCGTTCTCACCACGGAACCTAGCTATAGCGCGAGTCTATCGAGCAATGGACAATTCGCCTTAGTCGCCACCCAAAGTAGTGGAGTCCAATGCTGGGATCTCAGCACTCATACACTTAAATACCAATGGATACATGGCGATATCAATACTGGCGTCACAGGTACAGCGATTTCGCCCAACGGACTATTTGCAGCATCGTTAAGCCGAGATTCAGTTGCCATGTGGAGAATAGCCGACGGAAAATCCCTGGGTTGGTGGTCCTTGCCATCATCCGGTGAAAGCGTGGCGGTAGCCGATAATGGCGCGCTACTCATTGGTTTAAATGATGGCTCCGTCATGTCACTCAATGCCGCCCAAAGTGCCTTAATCAAATTTCTGGGACATAAAGATCGCGTCAATAGCGTTTCACTCTCCGCGGATGGCCGTTTAGCATTAACGGGGTCGAATGATATGCAGGCGATTCTTTGGCAGGCGCAAACCGGTCAGCCGCTTCATATTTGGACCTTAGGCAGCCGTATCACTAAAGTGGCGCTTAACGACAGTGGCACGCTAAGTTTTACCAATGGCAGCACAAATGAAGCAAAGATCTGGGATAACACTAGCGGTAAACTGTTAAATCAGTTAGATATTACCCGTCGTCAGATGAACTTTTCCGCGGTGAGGTTTATCAAACAAGACAGCCAGATATTAACGGGAACGCCGGCGCGGGAAGTCATATTGTGGCAACGCGACTCGGGTAAAGAAATCGAAAAATGGCAAGTTGCACTCACTAAAAACAGCCAAAATCGAGGAGCCGTTGTATACTCTGTGGCAATTCGAGATACCAATAAAGTCGTTAGTATCAGTAGCCAAGGCTTAGTTGAGACTTGGCAGCAATAGAGGTTAGTCATGCAAGGCGTACAAGCACAGATTGAAGATCTAGAAACCAAATTGGCTTTTCAAGAGCTCACAGTCGAAGAGTTAAACCAAGAAGTGATCAAATTAAATCGACTTGTGGCTCACCAGCAACACCAAATTCACATGTTAATTGGTAAGTTGCAGGATATGGAACCGAGTAATATGGCGACTCAGGCTGAAGAAACACCGCCGCCACATTACTAAATACTGACGCTTTAAAATAAGACTTTGATTAAAAGACGGTTACCGCAAAATATCCAGGGAATGCGATGTTTAAACATTTGATGCCAAAACAAACCCCGCCAGTATTACCTATAGCGTTAGTGGGTGAAGCTATCTTAGGGCAGACTGCTATTGCAGTGCAGCATTTTAATGCCGAACTTGCGCACCTTGCAGAGCAAATGTCTGCCAGCATGGAAGCCGCCAATGGCGTTGGCATCGCGGCGCCACAGGTTCACAGTCCCTTAGCCTTATTTATTATGGCTTCTCGCCCAAATGAGCGTTATCCCGATGCGCCCAATATGGCGCCTGTAGTCGTGGTTAATCCGCAAATCATTAATGTATCAAGCGAGTTGGTCAGCGGAGAAGAAGGCTGCCTATCCGTTCCCGGTAAAAGATTTAACATACTAAGACATCAAGCCATTGAAGTGCGCTACCAGAATTTACAAGGCGAGTGGCAGCAAACCGAATTAACGGGCTTTATTGCGCGGATTTTTCAACACGAATTTGATCATCTGCAAGGGATCACCTTACTCGAGCGTTCACTTATGCCAGAACAGGCTCAGTCGATCTCAGCCCAGTCCATCGAACAAGGTGAAGCGCAATAATGAAACTGTCTTTGGTTACACCTTTATCTCGCGCGTTTATCGCACCCGCTTTGGCAATGGGGTTGGTGCTAGGTCTATCTGGCTGCGCCTACAACAGTATTTTCATTAATTACCCTTCACAGATTGAACCGCTCAAACAAGAGTTGAATAGTGCAACGCCCTTGGCCGATATCGACAAACTTGCCAGCAATATCAATGGCAACGATGGCCTACTCTATGCTCAAGAAGCGGGCCGTATTGCTCAAATCGCCGGCGATTTTGCGGCCAGTAAAAAGTACTACCAACAAGCGGTCGATGCTTACACCGCCTTTGATGATAAGGCCAAAGTCAGCGTCAGTGATATTAGTGCCACAGCCAGCAGCTTAGTGTTAAACGACAATGCGATTCCGTACCGTGGTCCTGGGTATGAACGCATCATGCTGCACCAATACCAAGCCCTTAACTATTTGTTTAGTGGCGATTACCAAGGTGCTTTAGTCGAAGTTCGTCGCAGTAACGAGTTACAAAGCAGCGAGCAAGAGCGCTATCAAAAATCGCAAAAGTCGGTACAAGCCATGGCGAACGGGACTATCGATGCCGAGGTCAACAAGCTAGGCCAAGCCGCAGGCACTGTGACGAGTTCTTTCTTAAACGCTTACAGCTATTACACCACTGGCGTATTACATGAAGTGCTGGGTGAGCCGAACGATGCCTATATCGATTATCGTAAAGCGGCGCAAATCACCCCAGACAACACCTATTTACAGCAAGATCTGGTGCGTCTCGCCAAGCAACTCGGCATGCCGCAATATGATGAGTTTAAACGTCGTTGGGGCGATGCTAAGCTGCCGAATCCCAAAGATGGCCAAGTGATTTTGATGGTCGAGCGCGGTTTTGTGCCCGCTAAGCAAGCCCTTACCGTACCTTTTACTATCCATGGCAATTGGCAAACTGTATCGCTAGCCACTTACATGCCAAACAATACTTTTGTGCCAGAGACGCAAGTGCAAGGTTTAGGTACAGTGCTGAAAACTGAACCTATTGCCAATATCGATGCCTTAGCCATCACAGCACTCAAAGAAGATCTGCCCGCAACCTTGGTTCGCCAAGTCGCACGTGTCTATGCCAAATCTGAGATGGCCTATCAGGTTGGAAAGAGTGGCAGCCCCGGAAACAATGCCGCCGATATTGGCAGCATAGCGATGCAGATTTTTAACGTAGTAACAGAGCAAGCGGATCGTCGTAGTTGGCTGACGCTGCCTAAACAAGCACAGATCGGGCGGCGTTATTTGAGTGCGGGTGAATACACTTTGCAGTTAGATAAAGCGCCACCGGCAAAAATTGACGTTGCAGCAGGCAAAACCACCTTAGTCTGGGCAATTGATACTGGTAATTACACCCGAATTTATTCAATAATCATTTAGCCTAGCGGTTGTGGTATTTGAATAAGACGTGTGTCATTAAGTTTATACAATCACAAAATGGAACTGACTATGAAACAATTTAAACTGATTTTTGTGCTGGCTGCCGTTATGGGTCTGGCTGCATGTCAATCTAAAGTCGAATATGGCGATGCCACCGAAGTTGAAACCGTCAATGAGAATTTTGGCTCAACGGATCTACAAGCTATTGCAGCCAAGATGGTGGATAGCATGATGACTTTCCCTCCTATCGTGGCCATGACAGCCAATAGCCGTCCGATTTTATTTGTCGACAGCATCAAGAACAAAACCTCAGAGCATATTGATACTGAGTCTGTTACTGACTCTATCAGCAACAAACTATTGCACTCAGGCAAGTTCCGTTTTATCGATATGACTAAAGTAGATTCAGTCCGTAAGCAATTGGATTACCAAAACAACACTGGCATGGTTGATCCATCAACCGCCATCAAGTTTGGTCGTCAAATCGGCGCGCAATACATGTTATACGGCAATTTATCTAGCATAGTTAAGCAAGACGGTAGCACTAAAGACGTGTACTACAAGATGACAATGCGTTTAATGGATTTAGAAACAGGCCTGATCGAATGGTCTGATGAAAAAGAAATCCGTAAGATGAAGTCTAAGTCTTTCTTAGGCATGTAATTGTCTCAGGCGCTGACTGTCGCCAAACAGAAATCCCAAGAAGCCAGCTTAAACGCTGGCTTTTTTTTTACATTTTTAACATTGGTTATCCTAGGCAAATAAGGTAGTGTACTCGGCCAAAATACACTGCAATGATGCTGCTTCAAATCGGCGCTGGCACGAGGGATCATTTGCCACTCAGGCAGCCCCAAACATCCGATATTGAAAGTAAATATCCAAGCAGAAAACAAAACAAATTGTTGAAGGATTCAGTTGTGAACTTGTTTAAAGCCAGTTTTGTTGCCCTTGCCTGCGGCGCATTGATGTCGTGTGCCACCCAAAGCACTCTTAATACGGGTCCACGTGACGCCAGTGCTTACATTAGCCAATATCAGGCCGCGCTGCGCTCGCAGGTTATTTCCGATGTTCGCTATGAATTAGATTTTCAGCTCACTGGGGAAGCCGAGTTTTCCGCCACCTCCAAAGTGACCTTTCAATTAAGTGAAATACCAAAACAACTGAGCTTAGATTTAAACAAGGCACAGATAAAACGCTTTATCATCAACGGTACCGCCGTATATCCAAACTATAATGGCACTTACATTAGCTTAAATACGCGTCTGCTGACCTCGGGTGAAAACACGGTTGAAGTGCAGTTTACTCGCCCTCACAGCACCAATGGCGAAGGTTTGCACCGTTTTAAAGATCCGGTCGATGGCAAGGTCTACCTCTATTCGCATTTTGAACCCGCCGCCGCGCAGCAAATGTTTGCCGTATTCGACCAACCGGATATCAAAGCCAACTATCAGATTACGGTCACAGCGCCCAAAGATTGGCAAGTGATTAGCACTATGCGTGAAAGCCAAATCACTCCAGCAGGCGCATACAATCGTTGGACCTTCCCTGATACGCCAAAACTCAGTCCGTATAACTTTTCTATGCATGCGGGCCCTTACCACATGTGGCAGGACAGCTCGGGCCGCTATCCGATGCGCCTGTTCGCCCGTGAATCTGTGGCGAATCAAGTCACACCGCAGGATTGGTTTAACTATACCAAACAAGGGTTAACCTTCTTCGATAACTACTTTGGCATTCCATATCCCTTTAAGAAATATGATCAAATTCTGGTGCCTGATTTCCTCTATGGCGCCATGGAAAACGCGGGGGCTGTGACCTTTGCCGAAGATCATTTCCTCTATAAAGCAGCCATGACGGCAGATCAAAAACAAAGCCTAGCCGGCGTTATCATGCATGAAATGGCGCATCAATGGTTTGGCGATCTCGTGACCATGAAATGGTGGAATGGCCTGTGGCTCAATGAAAGCTTTGCCTCCTTTATGGGCACGCTTGCGACTCAGGAGGCGACCGAATTCACCAATGCTTGGCGCACTTTTTACGCTAAAGGCAAACAAAGAGCTTATGAGCAGGACAGCTTAGTCACTACGCATCCAATTGAAGTGCCTGTGGCAACAACCCAAAACGCCTTCGACAATATCGATGCGATCACTTATCAAAAAGGCGCATCGACACTGAAACAACTGCGCCACTTGCTGGGCGACATGGTGTTTCGCCGTGGCGTCAGCAATTATTTAAAACAATATAGTTATCAAAATGCCGAATTAGACGATTTTATCAATAGCCTAGGCAAAGCCGCGGGTCGTGATTTAAGCGCTTGGACTCAAGAATGGCTCTACAGCGCGGGCGTTAACACCATCAAGACGGAATATCGCTGTGAAGCTAACCGCATTAGTGACTTTAGTCTGCTACAGCTCCCTGCAAGCACTGAACTACCAACATTACGCGAACAAAAAGTCCAAGTGGCCCTCTTTACCCAAGGCCGCTACGATTTACGCCATGACGTTACTGTGCCTGTCACGTACAAGGGTGAGCGTACCGAAGTCAAACAACTGATTGGTGAGCGCTGCCCTGACTTAGTCTATCCAAACTTTGATGATTGGGGTTTTGTGAAAGTCGAGCTCGATGACAAATCCTTTAACACTGCAAAACAGCAGTTGAGTAATGTGTCAGATCCACTGCTGCGCTCTATGCTGTGGCAAAGTCTGTGGGACAGCGTTCGTGAAGGTAAATTGAGCTTAGATCAATACCTAAGCACAGTATTTGTTAACGCGCCTGCTGAGACGGACTACACGATTGTCGGTCAGATCATCGATAGCATGTTGCGCTCGAAGCAGTATCTCGCACAAATCGCACCTATTCAGCAAAACTACGCTGAGAATGCAGTCAAAGGCTTAAGCCAGATGAGCCTTAGAAAAGCGATGGAAAGCAAAGGCGATAATGACTTCCAACGTATTTGGTTCGATGCGTATGTCAGTTTAGCCAGCGACAGGGATTCACTGCGCCATCTAGCACAACTCGTTGACGGCGAGACAAAAATTAAGGGGTTAACCTTAGATCAAGATTTGCGCTGGGCGATCATCACCCAGCTCAATCGCTATGATTTCCCTAACGCGCAGCAACGTTTAACCAAAGAAGCGGCCAAGGATAATTCGGACTCAGGCGAGAAAGCAGCGCTTGCGGCGCAAGTGATCCGCCCTGAGGCCGCGGCAAAACGTCGCTGGCTAAGTAAGGTTCATCGAGACAGCCTGCCTTTCTCTAAGCAACGTATTATTATGCAAAATCTTTATCCTGCTGAGCAGAAACTATTGAGCGCGGCTACGGCGGAAGAACGTTTGGCGAGCTTAATGGATATGGACAAAAAAGGTCCCGTATTTATGCGTAACTACAGCCACTTCCTCGTTCCAACCGATTGTAATTACAATAGTATAGCAGCGCTAGACAAGGTGCTTGATCGTCAAACGGGATTATCAAATATCACTCGCCGCAATCTATTAGAAACCCGTCAAATGGAACAACGCTGCGTGTTGATCAAAAGTAAAATGACCCAATGATATTTAAGCCATTTTAGAATTAAAAAGGAGCTTCTAGAAGCTCCTTTTTTGTGCGGTAATAGATGGAAGCTAAGCTCGAAACATAACAAAAAGTAACGCAAACAACTTAACGTTAAATAAACAAGCTAGCATTCTGAATCAATTAATCGCAATCGAAAAACGGTAACATAGTTAATTATATCGTTAGCGAGAATCGGTATGTTTTAATGGCTTAGTGACGGTAAATAATGATATTCGTCATCTGTAAAATATTATTTTCTCTTCGATTCAGTCTTCTCAGTTTATCGAGTAAGCATTAATAACAAATGGCTTACCTAATCGTTATTTGCATAAAAATCATGCCATTATAAAGCGACTGATTTATGGGCGTCATGTCTAAATTTATTACTATAATTTCTCAATGCTTTAATGTTTTGTCTCTTACAGCCGCTATACTAAAACAACGTTAGAGCGCTAACGGAATATAAAGGAATAGATTATGCGATCGACACTCAAAACACGACTGCTGTTTAGCAGCCTCTCCGCGGTACTGATCACTATTGCTGTACTCGTAAGTATCTCTAGTTATTTCATTAGAAATAATGCGTTAGAAAACACTCAACATGAAATTGATCAACTGGCGAATACCTTTTCATCCGGTATTGGTCAATGGATGCAAGACAGAAAAATGGCCATTACCAGCCTAAAACAAGCCATTGAAGCCGATCCGAGCAAAAACGTCACCCCTCACTTGCTGCAAGCGCATACGGCGGTGGACTTTGCCCTCACCTATTATGGCGACGAGCAAGGCAACATGTATCGCCAAGATCCGTCTCTAAATACCGCGAATTACGATCCCCGCGTCCGCCCTTGGTATATGGACGCTAAAGCCGCCGGTAAAATGATCATGACGGCGCCCTACGTCAGCGCCACACTGAAAAAACAAGTCGTGACCATTGCCGAGCCTGTGATGGGATCAGGACAGCTGATAGGCGTGGCCGCAGCGAACTTAACCATAGATCAATTAACCGATGCTGTGCAGCGCCTCGAAGTGCCGGGCGAAGGTTATACCTTGATGGTCGATACTGCGGGACTCATCATCAGTCATCCCAATAGCCAGTTCAATACCCAGCAACTCACAAAAATTGATAGTAATTTTAGCAATAGCTGGTTATCACAGCGCACCAATGCCAATACCATGGAAGAACGTACCCTAGATGGCACCACTAAGTTAGTTTATGTCGCGGCGATACCTTCGACGGACTGGGCGTTGATTTTCGTGATGGATAAAAAAGAAATTATGTCTCAGGCAACCGATCTTGCCTGGTGGATGTCGGCCGTAGGTGTCGCCCTATTAGTACTCTTTGGTTTGATTTTAATCGCCATTTTCAAAATCCAATTCAAAGATCTCGAACGCGTTGCCCAAGCACTCAATGATATTGCCGAAGGTGATGGTGACCTAACAGTGCGCATTCATACTGCCAACAGTCACGACGAAATTGGTATGTTAGCTTCGGGCTTTAACCGCTTTGTGGAACGTCTCCATGGCATGATTTCCCGTATGCACAAGATTGCTGGTCAACTTGAACATCAGGCCCAAGGCAGCAGCGCTTCGGCCACGGACAACAGCCAACGCATTGAAGTCCAACAAGATGAAGTGACTATGGTCGCCACGGCTGTCACCGAAATGGCCAGTGCCACCGAAGAGATTGCCAGCAATGCCGAGCACACAGCACAAACTGCGCAAAATGCTGTCGGGCTTTCGAATCATGGCCACAAACAAGTCGCCCAGAGTCAGCAATCTATCCGTAATTTAGCCAGTGAAGTTGAAACTGCCGGCCGAATTATCGGTGAGCTGAATGAGCACTCACAGAAGATCAACAGTATTCTGTTAACGATCAGTGGCATCGCCGAACAAACCAACTTACTCGCACTTAACGCGGCCATTGAAGCCGCACGAGCGGGTGAACAAGGCCGCGGTTTTGCTGTGGTTGCCGACGAAGTGCGTGTACTGTCACAACGCACTCATTCATCGACCCAAGAAATTCAAGCGATGATCGAAACCCTCCAACAAACCGCCGGCAAAGCTGTTAAATCTATGACTCAGAGTCATGAAATGGCAGAAACCAGTGTGGCCGATGCTAATTCCGCCAGCGAAAGTTTGTTGCTGATCAGTAAAGCCATTAATGACATTTCAGATATGGCGAGCCAAATTGCCACGGCAGCTGAAGAGCAAACTTCAGTCACCAGCGAAATTAACCGCAATACCGAGTCGATTCGTGAAGTGTCGGAGAATCTCTCGATTGAAGCGCAAACCTCTATGGTGCAAGCGCAGGAACTCGCCCACTTAGCCGCGTCATTACAGCAAGAAGTGAATCGCTTCAAACTGTAGAGTCATCACGGACTCTATACCGTGATACGGTAAAACCGCTACATACAATAATGCCCGCGAATGTCACTGACATTCGCGGGCATTTCTTTACACATTCCAGTAATTCAAACTCTTGCGCTTGAACGTCTCAATCAAACTCACACTATCTTAGTCGCCTTGTTTTCAAGGTTATTTAACTCGCTGTCTTCTAACTCAGTGTCTTTTAACTCAGCGCTCTTTAACTCAGGAGCCGCAGTCAGAGGATCTGCATGCAGGTTTCTCAGCCCTTGATAGCCCATTTCAATGCGATTGCCCCCATTCTTCTTGGCCTTATACATGGCTGCATCCGCACAGGAAAGTAACTGTTTTTCGTCCGTGCCGTGCTCTGGATACAGGGCAATACCGATACTCGGCAGAATATGGATTTGCTGATCGGTAAGCTCAAAGGGTTGATTGAGGACTTGTAATATTTTTTGCGCTGCCAACAGGGTATTTTGTGCCGAATCAACGCGCTCGAGTAAGATGACAAACTCGTCGCCCCCAAAACGCGCTACGGTATCTGAGCCCCTTACACAGCTGACAATACGTTGCGCTGTCACTTGCAGCAATAAATCGCCCACACTATGACCAAAGTTATCGTTCACCCACTTAAACTTATCTAAGTCTAAATAAAGTAAAGAGAAATAACTTGATTCCCTATGGGCTCTGGATAGCGCCTTTTGAAACCTGTCGTAAAAAAGCTCACGATTGGGCAACAGGGTTAGCTGATCATACAGCGCAATATGCTCTAATCGCGCAAGCATTTGTCGGCGTTCAATCGCAAAGGCAATTTGCGTAGAAACAAACTCCAATAGCTCACGGTCTTGGTGCGTATAAGAAGCCGAAGTGGGCAAGCTATGCATCATCAAGGCACCGATAACACCTTTTTGCAGCTTTAGCGGCACACCCAACCAACTTAAATTGCCATTACCCAGCTCTTCACGAATGGCTTGGGGATACTCAGATAAGGTCACGGGACACAGGAGTAAAGACTCTGCACTGTGGATCACTTGTTCGGTGAACAGGCTGAAACTTGCGATATCGACCAGTGAATTATCACCCGCAGCGGCTTTATAGGGGAAACTGAGTTCATTTAAATCTTGATCGTACAATGCGATGGCAAAGTTTGCCGCGGGCAGCAATTTTGCAATGATTTCATGGATGCGGCGATATAGGGCTAGCAAGTCCTCAGCGACATGCACAGCTTCAGAAATCTCATACAGTGCAGCTTGTCTGCGTTCGGCGTTTTTACTCTTAGAGATATCTCTGGCGACCGCGACGCGTTGTTGGTAAGCATCGGACCAGCGTGCGGACCACAAAATATCGACAATGACGCCGTCTTTACGCACATAACGGTTTTCGAAATCGACCTTATAGCGGCCAGTCATAATCTCATTGGCGGTTGCGAGTGTGCGCTCTCTATCCTCAGGAATAACAAGATCGAGCATCTGCATGCCAATCATTTCTTCTGGGGTATAGCCAAAAATGCGTTCTGCCCCGGCACTGACAAATTCAAACCGCCCAGCTTTATCGACGACGCAAATAGCATCCAAGAGAAGGTCGATAAAATTGCTTAGGGAAGTGTAGCCATCATTATTCACGCAGTTCTCCAATAAACGTCTGTCTTTGGCTAAGTCTTAAACTCGATCATAAGCATAAAAATAGTAATAACGCACTATTAGAGTAGGTTAATTTTCAATGTCATTCCAGAGTTGGCCAAGTTAAGTCCGGCTTTTACAGGATTAAATGCACAACAAAATCAAATACAATACCTCAAGCCATCAGCGGCTCGATTTGACTCTAGACTATTAGTATCGGCACAATGCCCCCAAACCCTAGCCTACATAAGGCTAGGGTTTGGGGGCAAATGTGAATAAAATTTAAGGAATTTAGTTTTGGATGAGTTGCGTTCTGGGTTAGATAAACCCAGCCATTTTCGCCTTGGCCTAGCCATGTGGTCACACTCGAATTGGCAAGAGAGTGTCTATGGCCATGGGATTAAACAAGCGGAGCGACTCGCCCGTTACGCCACGATATTCAACACTGTCGAAGGTAATACCAGCTTCTACGCGACGCCTGCACAGCAAACCGTGATGAACTGGCACAGTGCCACGCCCAATGATTTTCGCTTTACCTTCAAGCTGCCGCAAACCATTACTCACCAAAGACTATTGCAACACTGCGGCCAAGAATTGAAGGATTTCTTCCAAGTAATGGCGCCATTAATCGATAAAACGGGGATCTGGAAAATTCAACTTCCCGCCCATTTCGGCCCAGAAAACTTACCTGTGTTAGCACAATTTCTCAATCAAGTCCCCCAAGGATTAACCTATGGCGTTGAAGTCAGGCATGCAGCGTTTTTTGCGAAGGGAGACGCCGAGCGCGCACTCAATCGATTACTTATCGATAAAAAAGTAAATCGCATCATCATGGATAGCAGGCCCTTGTTTGCCCTGCCGCCCAGCAACGCCGCCATTATCGACGCCCATAAGAAAAAGCCGCGGGTGCCAGTGCATGCGATTGCCACCGCCAATAATCCTGTGGTGCGCTTTATCGGCCAACCAGACGATGCCGTAGCACAACTCGCGCAGCAAGGTGTTAGCGCTTTGCCTAAGAATAACGATGCCTTTTTTGATAATTGGCTCGCACAGCTCCCGCTGTGGCTCGCAGAAGGTCGAGAGCCCTATCTGTTTATTCATACTCCCGATAATGAAACCGCGCCTGAACTGGCCATCCGTCTCTATCAAACCTTGCGCAGCCAAATTGCAGCGCAGATTCAACTCGCCGAGCTAAGCCGACTTGAGAAGATACCTGAGGAGACAAGTACGCAGATGGGACTTGCTTGGTAAAAGGGCGCGAGGTAAAACAGACGTAAGAAGAAACCCACGGCAAGCTCGCCGTGGGTATATACCCAAACAACCTGAAGATGCAGGATTCAGCGGGAGTTTAACGCACTTTAGGCAAGGCGGTTATTTGCGGACCTAGTGGGCTAAGTTAAAAATAACCAACACGGCATAAAGTGCGTTAAAACCCGCCGGGACGGAGCGCCTAGGGCACTCCACTTCCGTGTTGCATCAATTCAAAAGGTAGCCGACATTCTGTCATTGATGCGCCTTGAATTGAAGCACCCTAGGCGCTCTGAAACTCGTATCTTCAGGTAGCTTGGGTATAGATTAAAAACAGCTTGAACTCGGGATAAATAAGTTATTCATTTGTTCAAAATCAAGGGCAATGACTTTATATATGAAGCCATTATCAGCGGCAATAACCGCATCTTTTGGCTGTTGCTGAAACGGCTTTGCCTTAATTGAATTTAACAAAATTGGATTGAGCAAAGTGCCATAGGCTCGTAAAAATGAAGCTGGACCAGTGGAAAAACGCTGCACACCTGCTGTAAATAACTCGTCGATATCCATCTGCTCATTCAATAGCATAAAATTCAGTGGCATATCCACAGCGGTAGACAAGCGCTTGGCGGTCTCGACCTTGGTCGCGCCAGGGATAAAGCCGCCATCCGCGCCAGCAGCCTGATATTGAGTTAATCTATCGATAGTCATAGCGACCGCGGCATCACCACTGGCTAAGCCCAGTAAATACACATCGGTTCGCGCATTAATAAATAATCCTTGGCAACGAGGATGGGCGCGAATAGCTTTAATTTTTACCACCATCTCAGCAACACCTGCACTGCCATCCTCAATATTAATCCCTGCTACGCCAAGCTCAGCGAGCTGCGCAACAAAAGCAGCAACCTCATCGGGATCTTGGCTATAACCAGATTCAATATCTATCGTCACGGGCACTCGGCTCAGCCGTAGGATATTGTTCACTGCGTCCAATAAAGCCGCCTTAGGTAGCGCTTGGCCATCGGGATAACCGAGCGACCAAGCCAATGCCGCGCTACTGGTCGCAATCGCACGGGCGCCCGATGCTTGGATGATGGCCGCACTGGCAGCATCCCAAACATTGGTTAATATCAGCGGCTCTGATTGTTGGTGTAGTGCTTTGAAAAGTATTCGAGATTGCTCAGCCATCTTATGTCCTTGTTAGTGTTGAAGACTCAACTCTAACAAGATGGCTTAGGTCATTATCGCGGGAAACGGCACTGAACCTAAAAGCCAAGCGCTCAAGGCTTGGCTATGTGAGCATTCCGCTTGAGTATTCTTGGCTAACCCCAAAGTGCATTGGCAAGGATAAACACGCACGCAGAGAGCAACATAGTAATAGGAAGCGTCAGCAGCCAAGCGAGCATGATTTGCTTAATTGTTTGGATCTGAAGCCCCGAACGATTAGCCACCATAGTGCCCGCAACGGCGGAAGATAGAATATGAGTCGTCGACACTGGCATGCCCGTCATACTGGCAATCCCAATCGATACGGCAGCGGTGACCTGTGCGGCAATGCCTTGGCTGTAGGTCATACTCGATGAACCAATTTTCTCCCCCACGGTATACACAATCCGTCGCCAGCCCACTAGCGTGCCGCAGCCCAACGCAGTCGCAATGGCAATAATCACCCAAAGAGGCGCATATTCAGTGGTGCGGGTGAGATCCTTGCGCCACTTAGCCAATAAAGTCAGATCTTTCGCGGGGAGCTCTAACTTCGCCACTTGGCGAGCAGTATCATCGATACACAGGAGTAATCGACGCACCTCGCGCCGCTCTTGTACATCCATGTCTTTGTAAGTCGAGACTTTTGCCAAGCGGCGGTCAAGTAGCGACATCGCAGGTAATACATTTTCAGATGAGCAATGGGCCAGCATATATTCGGGGACGTTTGCTGAAGCGCTAAAGTCGATCACATCAGCGATCACGGCTTGGTTACGATCGTAAATCGCCATAATGCGCCGATTGGCATCTTGAGTTCGTTCCAAATCATAGGGTTGACTGCCCATGTCCAAGGCAAAATACGCCGGAGCCATACAGATCAGCACTAGCATCACTAGGCCTATGCCCTTCTGCCCATCGTTCGAACCATGGGCAAAACTCACCCCCATAGCAGAGACAATTAAACTCGCCCTTGCCCAAAATGGCGGGTGTTTTTTGCCATTAATCTGCATCTGCTCATCGGGAGTGCGGTGAATTTTATGTTTCTGCCAGACGTATTTCATGATGAGTAGAAAAATCCCCGCCATCACAAAACCTAAAGTCGGCGAAATGATTAAGGACAACATGATCTGCGAGGCCTTAGAGACATTAATGCCCTGCAAGATAGGCTGATGATTCATCCAAGCGAACGCGCCGCCCACACCCATTATCGAACCTATCAAGGTATGGGAACTCGATGCCGGAATACCGAAATACCAAGTGCCTAAGTTCCAGATAATTGCCGAAAACAGCAAAGAAAAGACCATCAATAAACCTTGGGTCGAATCCATGCCGAGCAAGGAATCTACGGGCAACAAATGCACTATCGCATAGGCCACACCTAAGCCACCTAGTAGCACACCCGCAAAGTTAAAGAGCGCAGAGGTAACGACCGCAAGATTGGCTGGCATAGCCTTGGTATAAATAACCGTCGCCACCGCATTGGCCGTATCGTGGAAGCCATTAATGAATTCGTATGCCAATACAAACAGTATCGCAAGCACTAAACCCACAGACCAAGCAAAGCCTAACGTTGTGAACATTTCAAACATAAAATACTGACCCATGGCGAGAACGCCCACAGATTACGCCCAAGTTTGGCCTCTTTTACAGTGAAAAATTATTTAGATTGTCAAAAAGTGAATTAGTCCTCAATAACTCAGTAGCATGCTTGCAATTAACACTGGCTTGATTTTATTCGGCCAAATGAATATCTGTGCCGCGAAAAGGGGCAAAACATTGATTCAATGTTAAATAATTCAACTAAAAGCAGTATTAAACGTCATAAATCGTAACAGGATTATATCCCATGATCGCCTAACCGAAATCGCTGTGGCGTCATCCCAAAACGCCCCTTGAAAGCTTTAATATAGGATGAATCATTTTGATAACCAATTTGGTGGGCCACATTCTGTATTGATAGGTCAGTGGCCAATAACGACAGCGAATAGATCAGTCGCAAATGTTGACGCCATAATACGAATGAGGAACCAAACTCCCTCACAAATAGCCTCGACAATGTTCGTTCCGATGCCCCAACCATCTCCCCCCATTTCACCAAAGAGAAATCTAAAGCTGGCGTTTGGGTTAAATGCTCAAAAATCAATTTTAGGCGTCTATCTTTGGGTATCAGTAACTTAAAAGTCTGTCCTCCCGCACTATTAATTTGATCGTATAGCACCTCAAGCAAACGCAGTATTGGCGCCTGAACCATTGGCTCAACATTTATTGGGGTATTAAAAGCACATTGTTTTCTGAGTGTTAACACTAACTCCCTTAGAAAAGCACTCATAGCGACAGGTTTAATCATGGCACCATAATCTCGACCATACATAGGATTCAGATAGACGCCAATAAAGCAGGTATCAGTAATCGCAACAGACTCATGTATCACCCCTGCTGGCACAAAAAGCGCTGTGGTATGGGGAACTAAAAACAGTGCGCCATCTGCCTCTGTCTGTAACAGGCCTTGAAGTGGAAAAATAAGCTGATGCCAACAGTGCTGGTGTAAAACATCCACATAACCCTTCTGCATCTCAATCGTTTTTACAAAAGAAGGCATATTAGGCGCTTGCTCAATAATGGCGTTAATCGAATCGAGTTGGCGACTTAGCATTATTACTTGTCCATATAACGTTATTCAGCCAAATAAAAAGGATTGTAGCATAGCGTTATCCCATAAATGACACAGGAAAACTCAATGCAGATTCATTGCATTATCCATGAAAGCTATGAAGGTCCAGGCTATTTTAGCGATTGGGCCGCAAGTAAAAACTACAAAATGAGCTTTAGCAGAGTCTATCTAGGTGAAGCTTTACCCGAAAATAGTGATGGTTTTGATCTGTTAATTATCCTCGGTGGCCCCCAGTCTCCCGCAACATGCCAAAGTGATTGTCCATATTTTGATAGTCAAGCAGAACAAAGACTTATCAGGCAAGCTATCCAGACAAATAAAGCCGTTGTGGGGGTTTGTCTTGGGGCACAGTTAATCGGCGAAGCATTAGGTGCCCGTTATCAAAAGAGTCCACATGCCGAGATTGGTTACTTCCCCATTGAACTGACTGCGGCAGGAAGAGGTGATATTAGCCTTAAGACATTTTCGACAACTGAAGTGGTCGGCCACTGGCATAACGATATGCCGGGCCTCACTCCCGATTGCGAAGTGCTCGCCACAAGTGAAGCTTGTCCGCGGCAAATTGTACGTTACACACATTTAGTTTTTGGATTTCAATGCCATCTTGAATTTATCAGTAGCCAATTAACGCCATTAATAGCCCAAGAACATGCTTTTTCCAGTACACAAAAAATGCCATATATTCAAAGCCCAGAGTTCATCTTGAGACAATCAACGACTCGAATGAATCAGTTGCTGGGGCATTTTTTAGATAATCTAGTCTTAACCTATCAAGCCGTATAAATCCAAAAACTGAAGATGCAGGATTTAGCGGGCTCAGCCAAAACAAAAACGCCAGCTAAGTTAGCTGGCGTTTTAGATTAATGACTCACGAATCGCTTATTGCAGATGACCCGCATTGTGCAATTCACGATCATCCTTAGCAGGCGGATTCCACTGATACATCCAAGTTTCAGACAATGGCTGGCCATCGACTTCTAAATAGACTCTCAGGTTAATCGGCTCAGTGCCGTCTCCGGGTGGCACTACGTCAAACATAGCGCGGTAACCATTAATCGAAGCTAACGGACGGGCAGATTCAATTTCGACTTTACCTTCAGATGCAGTGATCACAGCTTTAACTTGGGTATCTTTGCCTATCATAGGCAAAGTGCCGCCGGCGAAATCCACCACAAAACGCTTACTGTAGTATTTGCGTTTCTGGCCAACTACGCCACCAATCCCAGTGAAAGTATCGACAACACGAGCACGGGGTGATTGAACTGGTGGAATGCCGCCCCAATACATGTTGTAGCTATACAGCAGCTCTTGACCCGGCACAATCGGCTCAGCAGGATTCCAGAAAGCCACTATGTTATCGAAGGTTTCATCCAGTGTTGGGATTTCAACTAACTGCACTGAACCTTTACCCCAACTGCTTGTTGGTTCAATCCACAGGCTTGGGCGTTTATCATAAAACACGCCGTCATCCTGATAGTGATCGAAGTTGCGGTCACGTTGCAGTAAACCAAAACCTTTTGGATTTTCATCGCTATAGGCGTTGAATCGTAGGTTTTCTGGATTACCTAGCGGACGCCAAATCCATTCACCATTACCCGTATGCATGGCTAAGCCATCGGTATCATGGATTTCTGGACGCCAGTCGTAACCGGTGCGGCGATCGTTCTCACCCACCATAAACATACTGGTCAGTGGCGCTACGCCTAAACGTTCAATCGCTTTACGTGGATAAACAGCCACATCCACTTTCATTTTTAAACGCTCACCCGGTTCGATATCGAAACGGTAAGCACCTGTCACACTCGGAGAGTCTAACAAGGCATACACAGTCGTGATGTTCGATCCTGGTTTAGGTTTTTCTAACCAGAAGTCGGTGAACATTGGAAACTCTTCAGGTTTTGGCAGCGCAGTATCCACCGCTAAACCACGAGCCGACAAGCCGTATTGCATCTCATGACCCACAGCGCGGAAATAGCTGGCGCCAAGGAAAGCGACAACGTCACGTTCCCAATCGGTATTGAACTGCATACGGAAACCCGCAAAGCCAAGATCCTTAGGCAACTGACTGCCTTTCACCTTTGACTTACCGTAATCGAACATAGAAGGCGAATAGTCGATTAACTTAGCCTTGCCTTCATTCAATTCATAAATGTGAATTGGCGTGTCGAAATACAGCCCTAGGTGGAACAGCTCGGCGCGGAACTCAGAGTCCTGATCGCGCCACAGTGCAGCTTTCTTCTTAAAGTGGAATTGCTGGTAATCATCCCAGCTCATGCCTTGAAGGCTTTTAGGCAATTCACCTTTATGGCTTTCGTAGGGTTGCGCAGCCATAGTTCGGGCATAGCCCTTAAGCCAAGCGTAACTGAACTCTTCACCTTCTTGTGGTGACGCCTGCTTACCCGCCGCACACGCCGAAAGACTCAGCAATACGCTACAGGTTAACAATACGCTGCCAACCATGCGCTGCAAACGGCCGCGACGAGAGGAAGATTGGGCTTCAATCGAAGGTACTGTCACCATCGATTGTTGGTAAACGTTTCTTTGTTCGGGAAATAAATTGGGTTGCATAAGCAGACTCTGAATTGGTGTAACTTCCTGACACTTCCCTGCAAATCTAACTAAATTTGCAGCGATGGCCCTGTGGAGAACTGTTGATGACAGAGGTAACAATACAGCGATCAGCAACAATTCGCCAGAATCTAACATACTTTCTGTCGAATGGAATATCGCATGCTAGCTATTTTCAATCTTGAAGCCTATTTATGAAAATATGATTAAAAAATTCCGTTATTTACTGAATTAATGCTCATAAAATCCTTACAGCTAACAGGGTAAAGTACTGTTCTAATAACATTGGGTACCGCATAGCATCAGCCTATGGTCTTAAAATCATGCAAGTCGCCGTAGCGGTGGCCAGTAATTTTCCATCCTGCGTTTTTAGCGTGCCTTCCGAAATTCCTAAGGACTTAGACAGATTAATCACTCTGCCCTCGGCCACTAACACTTGATGCTTAGGCACAGGTCGAATCATTTTAATATTCAAATCGATAGTACCGTAACCCACACCCGCTTCAAGCAAAGTGTGCACAGCGCAGCCAGTAACAGAATCCAGTACAGTGGCAGCGAAACCACCATGAACGCCGCCTAGCGGATTCAGATGCTTATCATCGGCTGTCGCATTAAACAGCACAGAGCCTTCTTCGGCTCGAATCAATGACATGGGCATAGTCTGGGTGATAGAAGGAGCAGGCAGTTCACCCTTTGCCATTGCCTGTAAAATAGCTAAACCCGACATTTGCTGAATGTTCATATCCCTACCCTAAATTGATAAACGCCGTTACAGATTAATAAAAATGATCGCGTAACCAGTGAGAGTTAGGCGATCATTTGACTGAAAAATCCACTTAAGCACTAGACTAACCTTCAAGACGACAAGGCTTAAATCGGGCCCATTTGTCACTTAGATAAGACTTACAAACTAAAGCTAAACTCAGCGCAGCTCAAACCTGTCTAAGTTCATTACCTTAGTCCAAGCCGCGATAAAGTCATCGATAAAGCGCAGCTGCGCATCGCTGCTCGCGTATACTTCTGCAAGTGCACGCAGCTGCGAGTTAGAGCCAAAAATCAAATCAACCCGCGACGCCGTCCATTTTTGCTGGCCGCTAACGCGATCAACACCTACAAACCTATCCTCCGCTTTGGAAGTGGGTTTCCATGTCGTCCCCATATCCAGCAAGTTAACGAAAAAGTCGTTGGTTAAAAACTCTGGGCGCGTGGTCAATACACCCGTTTTAGATTGATCGGCGTTCGTATCTAACACTCGCAAGCCACCGATGAGCACTGTCATTTCCGGCGCGGTTAATGTCAGTAACTGTGCCCTATCGACCAATAACTCCTCCGCCGATAGCGAAAACTGGGTGGGATGATAATTTCTAAAGCCGTCAGCTACAGGCTCAAGTACCGCGAAATATTCCACATCCGTTTGCGCTTGCGTGGCATCCATACGACCCGGCGTAAATGGAATCGTCACTTCAACCCCCGCATTTCTGGCCGCTTGATCGATACCAACACAACCTGCCAGCACAATTAAGTCAGCAAGGGAGATTTTTTTACCGCTTTTGTTGAACTCAGACTGAATAGTTTCAAGTACTTTCAGTACTTTAGCGAGTTGCTCAGGCTGATTCACTGGCCAATCTTTTTGCGGCGCGAGGCGAATTCGGGCCCCGTTCGCACCACCGCGCATATCAGAACCGCGATAGGTCGAAGCAGAGGCCCAAGCGGTTGCTACGACTTCTGAAATCGTTAATCCTGAACCAATAATCTTACTTTTAAGATCCATGACATCCTGCTCATCAACCAAGGGATGGTCAACCGCAGGGATGGGATCTTGCCAAAGAAACGCTTCGGCTGGCACTTCAGGACCCAAATAGCGTGTGCATGGCCCCATGTCTCTGTGTGTCAGCTTGTACCAAGCCTTTGCAAAGATCTCAGCAAACTCATCAGGATTTTCAAAGAGCCGACGCGATATTTTCTCGTAATCAGGGTCGAAGATCAGTGCAAGGTCAGTGGTTAACATGGCCGGCACATGGCGTTTTGAAGCGTCGTGCGCATCCGGAATCACCCCTTTACCCGCGCCATTTTTAGGTATCCACTGATGCGCGCCAGCTGGGCTCTTAGTCAGTTCCCATTCATAACCGAATAGATTTTCAAAGAAATTATTACTCCATTGGGTTGGCGTTGAGGTCCAAGTCACTTCAAGACCACTGGAAATAGCATCGCCACCTTTACCGCTTTTGTAGCTACTCTTCCAGCCTAGCCCTTGCTGCTCAATACTAGCGGCTTCAGGCTCAGGCCCGACTAATGCAGCATCACCAGCCCCATGGGTTTTACCGAAAGTATGGCCACCGGCAATCAGCGCCACAGTTTCTTCATCATTCATCGCCATGCGGGCAAAGGTTTCGCGAATATCGACAGCGGCAGCGAAAGGATCGGGGTCGCCATTCGGTCCTTCAGGATTAACATAAATCAGCCCCATTTGTACTGCAGCAAGAGGATCTTCAAGATCCCGCTCACCAGAATAACGCTTATCGTCTAACCACTTATCTTCGGTACCCCAGTAGACATCGACTTCTGGCTCCCAAATATCCACCCGCCCACCGGCAAAACCTAAGGTTTTGAATCCCATAGATTCCAGCGCGACATTGCCCGTGAGGATTATCAAATCGGCCCAGGAGATTTTATTGCCATATTTTTGCTTTATTGGCCAGATAAGCCTGCGGGCTTTATCGAGGCTGACGTTGTCAGGCCAGCTATTTAACGGCGCGAAACGTTGATTACCGCTGCCCGCTCCGCCGCGTCCATCACCAGTGCGATAGGTGCCAGCGCTGTGCCAAGCCATACGAATAAATAGTGGTCCATAGTGGCCAAAGTCCGCTGGCCACCAGTCCTGTGAATCAGTCATTAATGCGAGGAGGTCTTGCTTTACCGCGGCCAAATCGAGGGATTTAAAGGCTTCAGCATAATTGAAGTCATCACCCATAGGATTCGACAAGGAAGAGTGCTGATGCAGAATATCGAGCCGCAGCTGTTTAGGCCACCAATCTCGATTCGTGGTGCCACCAGCAGAATGATGCATAGGACATTTGTTCTCAGACATAACGTGCTCTCCTTCTGTTCGCAAAAAATATTCAAGTAAATAAAAACTAAATGACTTTTGCTGCATGTTTGTACTGCATAACGTTCTCTATCACCGACTAATCGTTTCAATAGAGAAACAAAAACCAGTCTAACGACCTTACCTTACCTCTAGATGAAACGCGATGAATCATCCCATTAAATAATGTTCAGCAAACATTCCCCTTTATAAATTAAGATATTAAAGGATAGTCAAGTTACTGCGGATCATAAAAAAAACAAGGGCTGCAAAATGCAGCCCTTGTGTCTAAATGGTCAAACTTGGTGTAACGGACTAGTTGACGTCTGCCACCGGTTTGCGTCGGTTGTGCGCAATAATCAGCACGACTAAACAGATAACCCCAACTGCGATACCCACAGGCTGGCTCAAAGGTTGGGGTAAACCCAGACCAATACCCGCTGTCATAATGTAAGAAACTGTGACACTAGTACCGCCAATCGCTGGTAAGCTAACAATCCAATGGAAGGTCCCGCGATCAAACAAATACTTAGTCGCTAACCACAACACACTGGTTGATAGCAGCATATTTGAGAAGGCAAAGTAACGCCAAATCAAAGAGAAATCGATCTTCGTCATAAAATACGCAATGGTCAGAATAGGCACAGCAACCAATAAACGATTACGCATACTTTGCGGAATATGGAAGGCGTCGATAATCGTCAGTCGCAGCGAACGGAACGCAGTATCACCAGAGGTGATCGGGAAGATAGCCACGGCCACAATCGCCATAATGCCGCCCATCACACCGAGATACGTAGTCGCCACTTGGTTAACTACTAAACCTGGACCACCTTGGTCGAGCAAACTCTTAAGCTCAACATAACCACCAGGGAAAGCCGCGATACCCGCAGTAGCCCATACACAAGCAACAATACCTTCAGCAACCATAGCGCCATAATACACAGGACGCACATACTTCTCGTTGGTCAAACAACGGGCCATGATGGGCGCTTGCGTCGAGTGGAAACCACTGATCGCACCACAGGTAATAGTCACAAACAACAGTGGCCATACCGGCAATCCGTCTGGATTTGGCTCAAGTAACTCGTTGTTGTAGTGACTGTGATCGAAATAAGCAAACACATCACCCATTTCAGGTAACTGCGGTGCATTGAGCATCAGGGCAACCGCAATAGAAACCGTCATCACTATCATCAACAAACCAAATGCGGGATACAATTTAGTGATGATTTTATCGATCGGCAGCATAGTCGCCAAAAAGTAATAGGCTAAAATCACAAGCACCCAAAAGGTGTTATTGCCAAAGATAGTATCTTTGAAATAATCGAGATTACTCAGCAAACCTGCAGGGCTCATGATGAAGACCACGCCCACAAAAAACAGCAGCATGGCGGTAAACAGCAACATCACGCCTTTAAAGTAGATATTAAAGTAATGACCAGCTATCTCAGGCAAACTCTTACCGTCTTCTTTAATGCTGAGCACGCCAGAAAAATAATCATGCACCGCACCGCCTATAATGTTTCCCAGCACAATCCACACCAAGGCAATAGGACCGTATAAAGCACCGAGGATCGGACCAAAAATAGGCCCCACACCCGCAACATTGAGGAATTGGATCAGAAACGCTTTAGCTGGATGAACAGGCACATAATCAACACCATCTTCGAATTTTGCCTGTGGCGTCTTAGCTTTAGGATCGATACCCGCTTGACGTTCAACAAAGGGGCTATAGAACTTGTATGCAAGCACTAAGAGTGCGATACAAATAAAGAAAATTAACATTATTTAATTATCCATACTTTAGTAGGAGGTGATTTAATGGAGAGTTTCATTGAGTTAGTGACTGAGGTCAAGCAACACCCTATTAGACTAATGTCGGGTTGATTATCTGAAACTGCCACAGGAGTGGGCATAGGTGAATAAATGCGTTTAAAAATAGTTCATCGTACTGTTTATAACGTCAGTGATGTAGCCTGCTATTTTGGCATTCACTGATTGCCGCGTCTTAACCCCCTCACCCTAGGTCTTCCCGTAAATATTCTCTACCAATAATGAAATTAACACAGCCAATATCGTGTATAACTGGTGACGGGATGCCCGCAGCTTGGCGAGTATTTCCTGACATCCCAATATGAAACTCCAAGTTAAAACCACAATCGACACTCACAAACTAAACCCGCAATCTACAGTACAATCGATAGCCACACCTGAAACTCACTTGCCACTTGATGATGTTCATCTAACCTATTTTTAGGTTACTAATGGTTCGACTCTAGCAAGCATCATTTTTAGCTATTTTAGA
>NZ_JAUOET010000036.1:0-42114 GCF_031932075.1 Shewanella sp. SP1S2-4 | reverse complement strand
AAATAATCTTAATTGATTAGTATAAAATTGCTGATATGGCTCAGTCGGTAGAGCGCATCCTTGGTAAGGATGAGGTCCCCAGTTCGATTCTGGGTATCAGCACCATTACAATCTAGTGTCATTTCCTAGAATACAAAATTTGCTTGGTGACAATAGCCTTGTGGAACCACCTGATCCCATCTCGAACTCAGAAGTGAAACGCAAACGCGCCGATGGTAGTGTGGGGTCTCCCCATGTGAGAGTAGGTCATCGCCAAGCGCCTAATTATCTCGTAGATATGTAACGAAGCCAGCTGAATAAGCTGGCTTTTTTGCGTTTGAAATTTGTGAAATCAACCTAGTTGATACTCAATTTATATCATTAAGATTAAATATCTAATCGGTTCAGAGCCTCACAGGTATCTCAACCGCAACGCTATTCGGACGTCACGCACTGGTCATCATGGACGGAGCTGGCTGGCATCAACAGGATTTGACCGATAACTTTGATAATCTCACCCTCCTCAAGTTGCCTCCTTATGCACCGGAGTTGAATCCGATGGAGCCGGTATGGCAATGGCTGGGTCAAAATGTGTTGGCCAATCGTCGTGTTAGTGGCTATGGCGACATTGTCGAGCAGTGTTCTATCGTATGGAATGAGAGGAAAGTAAGAGTGATAGAGTTGCGTACTAGCCAGTGAAATGTTCTGACCAGTTAATTCATTAAGTTGGTATAGGTTTGTCTCCGGTTACTCTCTCCATAACTCCAAATGTGCTGATTTAGTCTCGATAGTTATCACCGGCTAGATACAAAAAAGCAGCCATAAGGCTGCTTTCTTCAATTTATACACAGCTATCGCGAGGTCTAAGCTTCTTTCAGCCACTGTGCGGCACGTTTAGCGAAGTAAGTTAAGATACCGTCTGCGCCTGCGCGTTTAAAGCAAAGTAGAGATTCCATGACGATGGCTTTTTCGGCTAACCAACCATTTTGGATGGCGGCCATGTGCATGGCGTATTCACCACTGACTTGATAGGCGAATGTTGGCACCGCAAGTTCAGTTTTAACGCGGTGCACTATATCTAAATACGGCATGCCTGGCTTAACCATGACCATGTCGGCACCTTCTTGAATATCGAGTGCAACTTCGTGGAGGGCTTCGTCACTGTTTGCAGGATCCATCTGGTAGCTGTGTTTATTGCCGCCTTTGAGATTGCCTGCTGAGCCTACTGCGTCACGGAAGGGGCCGTAGTAGCTCGAAGAGTATTTTGCTGAATAAGCCATGATTTGGGTGTTTACATGGCCTGCTGCTTCTAAGGCTTGGCGAATAGCGCCTATGCGGCCATCCATCATGTCCGACGGTGCAACTATGTCTGCACCGGCTTCGGCGTGTGACAATGCTTGCTTCACTAAAATCTCGGTAGTGATGTCATTTAGGATGTAGCCAGTCTCATCTATGATGCCGTCTTGACCATGAGTGGTGAAGGGATCCAGTGCTACGTCCGTCATGATGCCAAGCTGTGGAAAGGCTTTTTTAAGCTCGCGTACAGCGCGTTGCACTAAGGCATCGGCATTATACGCTTCTTCTGCCATTAAGGTCTTTTTCTCTGCAGGGGTCACAGGGAAGAGTGCAATTAATGGGATGCCTAACTCAACCAATTCTTCTGCTTCGTTTAGTAGGAGGTCTATTGAGTAACGTTCAATACCTGGCATAGAGGCGATCTTTTCACTGCGATTGCTGCCTTCTAGAACAAACATAGGATAAATCAGGTCGTTGACCGTCAGCTGATTTTCAGCCATGAGACGACGGCTAAAATCATGTTTACGCATGCGGCGCATTCTGCGCTGAGGGAAGGCACTGGTAATGATATTCACATTTGACTCCTAATTAGGTACTGGTCTTACTTGGAACGGATGAATACAAGCTGACTTGATTACGTCCACTATTTTTGGCTTGGTAGAGGGCTTTATCCGCTTGTTCTAATAATTTGGTGCTGTGTTGATCGTTAGTGACGATATCGGCACTGACCCCAATACTGATAGTCAAAGGTATCACTTCACCTTCCCATTCGAAATGGAGAGAGGAAACTGCGTCTCTTATCGTTTCAGCGACCTGAAGTGCACCATCTTCTGCTGTATTAGGTAGGATGATAGCAAACTCCTCGCCCCCATAACGTGATACGAGATCCGTTGGCCGCTTTAAATGTTGCTGTAATGTTTGGGCAATAGTGCGTAAAGCTTCATCACCTGCAAGATGGCCAAATCTGTCGTTGATCAACTTGAAGCGATCGATATCGAGCATCAACAGGGCTATTGGTGTTTCTTGCCTGCGACTGATCCTGCTTTCTGCAATCAAACGTTTATCGAAAGCACTGCGGTTTTTGACCCCAGTTAAACTGTCGATAGTGCTTTGTTCGGTGAGCTTTTGATTCACCTCATGCAATTCTCTGAGGGTGATTTCCAGTTCTAAAGTACGCTCTTGTACCATTTGTTCGAGTTTCTCATTGCTCTCGGCTTCTGCTTTTAGGGCTTCTTCCCGCGCACTACGAATTTTCTGTGCTTGTTTCAAGGCTTCTTGCTGGATACGCAGTTTAGCTTTGCGCTCATCGTTATAACGGATGGCAAGTACCAAAGACATAAAGATGATTTCAAATGTCAGGCCGAGCATGACAGGGGTTTGCGGTTTTAAGTTGAGGTCAATCACGCTGAGATATAGCAAGCTACTGATGCAAGCTCCTGTGAGCATACTCACCCAGCCAATAGTGTACATACGTGCCAGTTTATGGCCATTGATGGCCTGAGTAATGGCAAAGACCATCAGTACCAGGCTGAGCACTGCAACGGAAATGATCTCGATATAGAGCGCAGTACCATATTGGATAAATGGTGTGGCGAGTCCAACACAGAGGATATACACAGCGCTGTAGCGGCAAGTCAGCAGCATGCGGCGGTTTAAATATTTGAGCTGTAATATTTTTTCGGTAAACATTAGCGCAAATGCCATAACGATTGGCAGTAAAAATGGCACCATAACTTGCTGTAATATCGGCCAATTTGGCCAGAGGAATCGAAAGGCAAAACCGTTGATGGTAGCGACGAGCAAGGTCATGCTGAGCACATAGCCAGAATAATAGCTGTAACTGAATGAGCCCGATGCAATGGCAATAAAAAGGCTAAAGATACCAATCGCGGCCAGTACGCCGAGTTGGAAGCCATGTTCGACGGCGGTGGATTCGGCAATCTGGGCTAAGTCATTAGATGACCAGAGGTTTAACGATACCGCAGCGCTGCCTTCAGTTTGAATATGCAAATAAAAAGTATGGGTATCATCCATGTTGAGTTTAAAAGGATACAGGAAGATATTGCTCAAAAATGGTCGTTCGTTATAGGGAAAGGTGTCGCCCATTAGCACAGTATTAGCGAGCTTATTATTAACTAAATGGTAGATAGTGACCTTGTCTAACAGGGGATTATCTAACGCTAAAATACGTGAAAGTGCATCGTCTGGGCTGGTTAAGCTGAAACTGAGCCAAAAATCATGGCCGCTGAGTTTTTGAATGTCTTTACTGGTGAAGTTATGCCAATCCGTTTTTGGCAAGGCTTGGATCTCGGTAAACTCCTTCGCCGAAGCTGGGTGGCTCACCATCAACCAAGGTGTAAGGTTTAGCGGTGTCGTTGTGGATTCATCAATGCTTAATAGGGTTGCGAATGAAGATGTTGAACACATCCACAGCCACAGTAAGAGAATAAGTGACGAGTTTCGTTTAAGCATGGACTTGGTCCAAATTAAAAAAAGCTACGCTATTCAGGTAACAACGCGCTGCAAACTCATCAGCGCTTTCACCGCGCAGATTTGCAATATAGTTCGCAATATAGGGGAGATATTCGGGCTTGTTCTTACTCGATTTAGGTTTAGGCCGCATGCTACGAGGCAATAAGTACGGGCTATCTGTTTCGATTAAAATACGATTCTGTGGGATAAATGGCACCAGCTGCGCCAATTCTTGGCCGCGTCTTTCATCGCAAACCCAGCCTGTAATGCCTAAGTGTAAATCGAGGTCGATATAGGCTTCCATTTGGGCGTGAGTGCCAGTGAAACAATGCAAAAGCGCGCCACTAAGCTGCGGGCGATATTCCCGCAGGATTGCAATAAAGTCTGCGTGAGCATCACGTTCGTGCATCAGCACGGGCATTTGCAATTCAGCCGCTAAGGCGAGTTGGGCAATAAATGCTTGGCGCTGTATGGGTCGAGGAGAGAAATCACGATTGTAGTCTAAGCCACATTCGCCAACGGCAACCACTTGTGGTGCTTGGCAGAGTTCGGTTTGTCGCTTGCTTGAGTCTGCTTGCCAGCCACTGGCATGGTGAGGATGCACACCAGCAGTGCAATAAAGTTGATTGGGATATTGTTGGCAAATCTCGATGGCAGCTGCACTTTCAGTTAAATCGCTGCCAATAACAATTAACGGCGAAACCCCTTGGTCCGCCGCCGCTTGTATTATCGATGCTGTGTCTGGCTCGAGTGCGCTGCCAAGTAAATTGACAGCGATATCTATGTATGAGGGCATTAGTTTAGGCGTTTTACCCGTGCCTTGGCATTGCGCTCATCAGTGCCCATTAAGAAAGAGCCTAGGGCTGCTTTTTCAATGTAGACTTTTTCGCCTTGCTTTAAGTTGAACTTACGGCCGTCGGTTTGTTTCCATACCTGGCCATTAGTGAATGTTACTTTGATAGCACCGTAGGGATCTTCTGTAATAGACTGTACTTCAAGATAAATTTTATCGACAGTATTCTCTTTAACGCGCTTAGCTTCCATCCCAAAGTCATCGACAATATTAGCAGCTGGTGCTTGGGGCGCGGTGGCCGCTACTGCTACAGCAGTCGGGGCTGCAACGGTTGCTACAGTCGCAGGCGCTACTTGAGTGCTCGCCAACGCTGGTGTTACGCCTTTGAAGCTTTCTGCTAGCTTGTCATAGCAAATCAAGCGGTCGAGTTTATCGGCTGTTGCTGCACATTGGGTTAACTGCTGTTCAATGCTGGCATTTGCTTGGACTGATACCAGCATAATTGCTGCTGCAAAAAGAGTTAAGCGCATGAGAATGTTCCTTATTATATTATTCCCCTAACGCCATCGAGGACGTTAGTCGTTTGTTTGTTCGCTATCTTCGTCTGACTCGTCATCACCTTGCTTACTGTAGAAACGAGCCGCTAATAAACCGCCTTCGAACAATAACAGCATTGGTACGGCAAGCATAGTCTGGGAAATCACATCGGGTGGGGTTAACAGCATGCCCACAACGAAGGCGCCTACGACGATATAAGGACGTTTTTGCTTAAGTTCTTCAGGTGTTGTCACACCCGCCCAGCATAGTAAAACAACGGCGATAGGGATTTCAAAGGATAGACCAAAGGCAAAGAACAGCTTCAGAATGAAGTTAAGGTAACTGGTAATGTCGGTCGCAACTTGAACGCCCTCTGGGGCATTGTTAGCAAAGAAGCCAAAAACGACGGGGAAAACGATGTAATAAGCGAAGGCGATACCGAGATAAAACAATAAGGTACTGCTAAATAGCAGTGGCATAACTAAACGTTTTTCATGTTTGTATAAACCCGGTGCGACAAAGGACCAGATCTGGAACAACACATAGGGCACAGCCACAAAAAACGATAATACTAAGGTCAATTTAAAAGGAGCGAAGAAAGGGGCAGCGACATCGGTCGCAATCATGCTGCCACCAAGGGGTAAAGACTGCATTAAAGGTATTGCCATGTAATGGTAGATATCATTTGCCCAGTACACGCTGCAAATGAACACTAATAACACGCTGGCAATGGATTTTAGCAGCTTGGACCTAAGTTCAAGCAAATGGCTGATAAGTGGCTGCTGTTGCGACATGAATTATCCGTTGGCTTTCGGGTTAGAACGGGTATCCGCGCCCTGAGATGGCTCACTTGGAGTAGCGGGAGATGCCGATGTTGGACTCATCTCTACAGTGGCAGTCGGATTAGCTGGGCTCGCTTGAGCTGAACTAGTTTGAACTGTGCTATCAACTGGAGAGTGTATTTGATTCTCTGGCGTAGGCGTGTCTTTTACCGGGTCCTGAACTTGATAAGGACGGTTCACTGACTGTGCCGCTTGCTTCAGTTGTTCAATAGACTCTTTGAGTTCCGGCGAGAGGTTAGATAAACCTTTGCTCTCAGCTTTTTTTAGATCGGCATGCAACTGCTCGATCTTCAACTCCTGCTCAAGTTCTTCTTTTACCGAGTTTGCCATGCGTTTCATCGCACGGATCCAACTCGTTACCGAACGTACCGCAACCGGTAGACGTTCGGGGCCAAGAACCACTAGCCCCAAAACACCGATCAGCAGCAGCTCCATAAAGCCGATACCGTCAAACATAAAGAGTTACGCCTGTTCTTTGTTAGACTCAGGTTTCTTTTCAGTCGCCTGTTGAGTCGTTTGTGCTGTTTTAGCCGCTTCGGTGTCTTCTAATGCCTTTTTATCTTCTTCTGAAGACATGGCGTTTTTGAAGCCTTTCACCGCACCACCTAAATCACCGCCCAAAGAGCGTAATTTTTTAGTTCCAAACAACAAGACAACGATTAATGCAACGATAAGAAGTTGCCAAATACTAATACCACCCATGAAGGTATCCTCTTAATTGATATCGGTTCTATTATGAACCTATGATTAATTAGTGCTAGCTAAAATTTGCGATTCTTTGGCCTAGATCGCCATCCGACAAACCACAATATAATGCCTGAAACTAGACAAACATAAGGGGTCCATAGTGTAGCGTCTCTATTGATCAATAACGTGCCACAGATCAATAAAACTGCAGAAGTGATAAGCAAGTAGTTGCTCTTGTGTGCCTGCTGCTGGTATTTCAAATACTTATCTAGCATTTGTTGCTGAGAACTCAGCAATTTCCTGCCTAACTTAAGGTTATCGTAAATCAGTTCAGGGAATTCTGGTAGTTTATCAGCCCAATATGGCAGTTTTGTGGATACCTTTTTAAACATAGCCTTAGGACCCACTTGGTCGGCCATCCACTGCTCTAAAAACGGTTTGGCGGTTTGCCATAAATCCAATTGCGGATACAGCTGACGACCTAAGCCTTCGATATAAAGTAAGGTCTTTTCCAGCAATACCAATTGCGGTTGTACCACAATATCGAAGTGGCGTGCGGTACGGAATAGTTCCAGCAACACATGGCCAAAGGAGATCTCATCGAGCGGTTTGTTGAACATAGGTTCGCACACCACTTTAATCGCCTGTTCAAAGGCTTGTAGATCGGTTTTTTCCGACACCCAGCCTGATTCAATATAGAGCTGGGCGATTCGGTGATAATCGCGATTAAAGAAGGCGAGGAAATTTTCGGCGAGATAGCGTTTATCGACTTCGCTGAGTGTGCCCATGATGCCGCAATCGAGCCCTATGTAATAAGGGTTCTCTGGGTGATCGCGGGAAATAAAGATATTGCCCGGATGCATGTCGGCATGGAAAAAGTTATCTCGGAACACTTGGGTGAAAAACAGCTCTACTCCGCGCTCAGCTAATAACTTAAAGTTGGTGCCTTGCGCTTTAAGGGCGGCAATATCCGAGACCGAAATTCCGTAAATGCGCTCCATCACCATCAGGCGCGGATAGCAAAATTCTTCATACACATAAGGCACATAGAGCGCATCTGAGTTGAGGAAGTTATTGCGTAGCTTGACTGCATTTAAGGCTTCGAGCTTAAGGTTTAACTCGCCTAAAATGGTCACGCGGTAATCTTCAATCACTTCAGCAGGGCGCAGGCGATTACCTTCACCGAGGAGATAATCGATGACCTTGGCCGTTTGCGACATCAACTGCAGATCGGCCTGAATTTTAGCTTCTACATTCGGCCGTAGCACCTTAAGTACGACGTCTTTGCCGTTAGATTTTAGGGTCGCGGTATGCACCTGCGAAATAGAGGCTGAGGCCAGCGGTATTTCATTAAAGTCATCGAATAGGGATTCAATCGGCGCTTTTAGCTCAGTTTCAATCGCTTGGCGGGCAAGTGCACCATCAAAGGGCGGCACCTTGTCTTGTAGCATGGCCAATTCACTGGCCCATTCATCGCTGAGTAAATCGCGGCGGGTCGAGAGCATTTGCCCAAGCTTGATATAAACGGGGCCGAGTTCCTGCATCGCCAGTTTTAAGCGTTCGCCACCGGGCTTATTTTTATGCTTATTGCGGATCCAGAATAGGCTGTTACGGGCGAGTTTAAAGTACCAAGGTGTCATCTTTGGCGGCAATACGTCATCTAACCCGTACTGAAGTAAGGTCTTGATGACGTGGTAACCGCGGCGGATACTGGCAAAGGTCATGGCTTAATTTGGTCTCTTAATTGGGCAATCCGTTGTTCAATCGCGCGAGTATCGGCAACTAAATCATCCATTTGATCTCGAAAGTGCATTAACTCAATTGGGTGCGGTGCGAGGCGATACTCTTCAACTGCGAGTTGCCCTAAGTGGGAGCGGGTTTTACGCAACACTTCGAGTGCAAAGTCTTTTGCCTGATGGCTAGAACAGATGAGTTTGTGAGTGGGACCATCACCTAAATAACGGGATATTGGCTCGGCAAAGTCAAACTCTATACCGCGTAGATATTGGCTAAAGCTTTGTAATAAATTGAGATCGCCCTCAAGCTTGAGTTTATCTTGCTTGATTAGTTCAGTTAGGTTTGCGCCTTCGGACACGCGGTAAAGCGTCGTCGCATCGGCATGTAGACTGACATCAACATCGCCTTCATAGCGGCTCAGTACTTGGATCTCTTTGGCAAACACTAAATAGAATGGCCAGCTGAGCTGCGATAATTGGATACGAAACACTTTGCCATGCAACTGGCGCTGGCGTGAATAATCGTCGCCCACTTGGGCCTGAAGTTTTTTCAGACCCGTTTCAATTGCGGCGCAGGCAAGCAGCACAACTTCTTGCGGCATCATTAGAATTTATAACCACGGTGCAATGCGACAATGCCGTCGGTCATGTTGGTGTAGTCGACTTGCTCGAAGCCGGCATCTACCATCATTTGCTTTAATGTATCTTGATCTGGATGCATACGAATCGATTCAGCCAGATATTCATAGCTGTCGGCATCTTTAGTGATGAGTTCGCCCATCTTAGGTAAGACTTTGAAGCTATATAAATCATACACTTTGCGCATGATTTCATGCTGAGGCTTAGAAAACTCAAGCACTAATAACTTGCCACCAGGCTTAAGCACGCGGTTCATCGAACGCAGCGCCGCATCTTTATCGGTCACGTTACGCAGACCAAAGGCGATGGTAATGATGTCGAAGTGGTTATCGGGAAACGGCAGTGCTTCGGCGTTGGCTTGCACATAACTGACATTGTTGACTATGCCCTTGTCGCGCAACTTAGTGCGACCGACTTTCAACATGGAATCGTTAATGTCAGCTAAAACCACTTCACCTTTATCGCCCACTAAGTGAGAGAATTTTGCGGTTAAGTCACCGGTGCCACCAGCCAAATCGAGCACTTTCATGCCAGGGCGGGCGCCAGATACTTCAATGGTGTAACGCTTCCAAAAACGGTGAATGCCGAAGGACATCACATCGTTCATTATGTCGTACTTAGCGGCAACAGAATGAAACACGCCGGCAACGAGTTCGGCCTTTTTATCGGCCTCTACGGTTTTGTAACCAAAGTGGGTACTTTTAGATTCGCCCTCAGACATCAATGTGTTCCTATTGTTTTGCAATGTATTAGTTGCGAGTGTAAGCCATCGCCTGCATTTGCTGAATCTTTGAACTATCACTCTGTGATCGAGTTAGTAAACTAACTGTAATGCCTTAGCTTGAGGCACTCCCTAACAGTCGTAGGATTAAGTGCTTGTCGACCACGTAAAATGGACTGGCATTAGACCACAATATCAGGATTTGGTGAATAGCTTAGCGCCCAGTTGGCTATAACTGGTGGCGCTCATTGTGCCAAAAACTGCATCCGAGCCTGCACATAAGCGTAGATAAGCTCGCTGAGGCTTTGGCCAACATCCCTAAATCCAGCTTCAATCCCTGCTTCGTGGCAACTTGGCGCAGCCTCGGCTAAATGCAAATAAGCACAAGGGCAGTGGCGGGCGATATAACTGACATAATGCGCCGCATCTAGCAATGGCACACCCGCTGCCGTTGAGGCGCTACTGGGCATTTTAGCGATAGCATCGACGTCGAGTTCCAGCCCTACGGGCAAACCTGTGTCATTCAGTTTGGCGGCGATCTCAAGCAAGGCTTGGCTGAGGCTGATTTCGCGGCGCACCCAAATTTGTTGCAAGCTATGCCAAGTGCCACCAAATTCGCTGAGTTGACTTAGATTGGCTTCGCTGTTTTTTAACTCATGTAAACCCAGTACATGGTAGCAACCTAAGGCGCCGCGATCGGCCGCGTAACTAAAACCATTGCCGCTGTGACGACCTTCAAGCAGACGAAAATCCGAATGAGGATCGAGATTCACTGCGGCCACTTGGCGTTGGTAGTGGCCGTAGGTCGCCATCAATAAACCATAGGCATTGTTGTGACCGCCGCCGATGAGTATGGGTTCTAAACCCGCTTTCAAAATCGCACTAACGATACGGATAACGCGCTCATCGAGTTGCTCCACCGCATCGCGTAATTCATCTAAGGTGACGTTAGTGTTAGCTGTTGTATTACCCGCGGTTTGTTGCTGCAGATCGGCGGTGTTCACTTGGCCTAATACTAGGCATTCGGCACCGGAAAGAAAGCGATTAGATTGCAGATTGAGCCATTGGCGCATACAGGTTGTGAACGCATCGGTCGCGCCGCCGCGGCCCAAATTGGCGCGTGGGCCGATATCTTCGCCAACGCCGAAAATGGCAAAGTTTGCCCCGTGGGCTTTGGCTGTCGCAAGTATGGTCTCTAACGTATGTTCGTGATTAGCCAGATGGACGCATTGGCCTAACTTAGTTTCGCCGGTTCTTGGGCTGACTAATGAGGCAATATCTGTCTGGGTAAAGGGAATAAATTCAGGCATAGATTGATATTCTTATTCGGCCGGAGTCGAGCTATTGTGGCCAGTGTGGCGCGAGGATTCAATGGGGAAACGCTGAAAATAGTGAATAAAAAAGCCAGCTTAGCTGGCTTTCTTGGCTGAACAGTGAGATTACTCAATGTCGAGTGGTTCAGGTGATAAAATCACACCTGTGTTATCAGCATAAATGTGATCGCCGGGTAAGAAAGTCACACCGCCAAAATTGACCGGAATTTCCACTTCGCCCACTGAATTGCCATCAGCACCCACTGGAATTGAGGCAAGAGCCTGAATACCAATGTCTAACTCTTCCAATGCATCCACATCGCGTACAGAACCGTAAACGATAATGCCTTCCCAGTTGTTGCTAACCGCAAGTTCAGCGATAGCACCATCGATCAGCGCACGGCGTAATGAGCCACCGCCATCAACGAGTAAGACTTTACCTTGACCATCCTCTTGTAGGACTTCGGTGATTAGGCCGTTGTCTTCAAAGCACTTGATGGTGCTAATAGAACCGCCAAAAGAGCTACAACCACCGTAGTTACTGAACATGGGCTCGACTACATCTACGACATCTAAGTACATGTCACATAATTCTGAGGTGTTGTATTCCATATTTACACTCCTATTGATCCGCGTTGCGTACAGTTTAGCGAGTTTACGCCAGTATAAAAGGGATTCTTGAAAAGAAAAGTGTTATCAATCACGGTATTGTTGCCATTGGGCTGTTAACACATCTGTAGTAAATTTTCGTCGCACTTTAGAAGTTATGCGGTAAAACTTGATATTAGTCATTAAATAACGGTTTTTTATTACAACTCTGTTGCGTGCTTTGGTATTATATCCCAAGTTTAAATTAACTTACTTAACTTAATTTGCTTTAGGGGCATGGACCCCCCGTTACGCTTATGGACGGTAGAGGGCCTTCGAGAGGTGCCTATGGAAGCTGTAAATACGATTGAAATTATTGGTTATTTTGCCTCTGTAATGGTGGCGATCTCTCTAATGATGAAGAATATCATTTGGTTGCGATGGTTGAATTTTGTGGGATGCACCCTGTTTGTTGTTTATGGGGTGTTTATTTCTGCTTGGCCTGTGGCCGGTATGAATGCGTTTGTTGCTTGTATTAATATTTACCATTTGACGAAAATTTACCGTGCTAAGGCAAATACTCCCGCCGCAGCCTAAGTTTATTTGATTGTGTTGCTCTTGGAATTCACGTTTAGAGCAACACAATATCCTGTCTCAGTCCTATCACTATTCCTAAATAAATCCCTTAGCTCCAGCATAACCTCCCTAGAATCCTTCTAGATCAAAGCCCAAGCCATGCTTCTTGTCATAAAACCTTCGAGCAGATGTCACTTAGCCGTCACAGGTCTTTCTTAGTCTCAAGTTATCTAATAGTGCTTTAGCTAATTCGATTCGGGTTTGACCATTAGCAAACTTTAAATTAGCCAGCAAACGGTAAATAACGAATTCAATCGTGAGTAGGGCCTTGGTGAGTCGGTTGTGTGATACCAAGCACTCTAAGCGTCGTCGAGAGAATGCACAGATTAACATCGCAGTAAAACTCGCTGGCATGCCAGCAAGGAGCCTGTTTTATGTTGAGTTACGTTGCAGACTTAGATAAGCGAATGTTTTGTCATATCGTGAGTTTCACCCAACGCCATGGTTTATATGCCCATGCAAAGCGGGTATCGGCGAGTGGCGATGGGCATGTGTATTTATATTTGTCAGTGGGCTTGATGCTGACTCACGCTCAAGGGCAAGTTTTATTCAACTTGATGTTAGCGAGTTTTTTGGTGGAGTTGCCGCTGTATTTACTGTTGAAAAATAGCATTCGCCGTACACGACCTTGCCATGCGCTTGTGGGATTTGAGAGTGGTTTTGAGCCATCGGATCGCTTTAGTTTACCGTCGGGACATACGGCCGCCGCCTTTGTGATGGCAACGAGTGTGGCGCAAGTTTACCCAGCAGCGGCTCCTATCGCGTTTTTATGGGCTTTTAGCATAGGGGGCTCACGTATCGCACTCGGCGTGCATTATCCCTTAGATATTTTGGCGGGAGCCTCATTGGGGAGCGGGGCGGTATTACTGGTCCATCCGGTGATTTAATTCAAGCAAGCGCACGTTAATCATTTCATCTCATTAGTTGGAATTCTCCTTCACTCATCAGTTTAAGGATACGTAATGCGAATACTCTACGGAGTTCAAGGCACAGGGAATGGCCACTTAAGTCGTGCACGCGTCATGGCTAAAGCACTGATGAAACAAGATATTGAAGTGGACTTTTTATTTTCGGGGCGTAAGCCTGAGCAGTTTTTCGATATGGAGTGTTTTGGCGATTATCGCGTACAAGCGGGCATGACGTTTGCGACTCACTCCGGGCGCGTGAATGTGCCGCAAACGGTTCGGCAGAATCTGTCATTGTCGTTATTTAAAGATATTAAAGCCTTAGATCTCAGTTGCTACGATCTTGTGCTCAACGACTTTGAGCCAGTATCGGCTTGGGCGGCGCGGCGCCAAGGCGTGCCATCGATTGGCATTAGCCATCAGGCGGCGTTGACTCATCCTGTGCCAAAACTCGGTAGCACTTGGTTTAATGAAATGCTGCTCAATTACTTCGCCCCTGTGGATATCGCGCTGGGGTGCCATTGGCATCACTTTGGTTTCCCTATCTTGCCGCCTTTTGTCGAAGTGGATGCCAGCCCATTCGAACACACGCATCAAATCTTAGTGTATTTGCCATTTGAGGATGCGGATGTGATTGCTCGTTTCCTGTCGCATTTCAGTGACTATCAGTTTTTGGTGTACCACAGCCAACAGCCTAAGGGACAAATTGCGGAACACATTAAGTGGCACGGCTTTAATCGTGAGGGCTTTAAGCAACATCTTGCCAGCTGCGGTGGTGTTATCGGCAATGCGGGCTTTGAGCTTGCCAGCGAAGCATTAACCTTAGGTAAAAAGTTGTTAGTGAAACCACTGATTGGCCAGTTTGAGCAATTATCGAATGTGGCGGCGCTGCAACTCTTGGCGGCCGCAGATAGCATGATGAGTCTCGATGTGAACGTCGTGAAGCGCTGGCTGAAAACGGCATCACCTAATCCGATTGCCTATCCTCAGGTTGGGGATGCGCTGGTTAAATGGATTGATGGCGGCGATTGGCACGATAGTCAGCCGCTATGTAAAGAGCTGTGGAGCCAAGTTACGCTGCCTGATACTTGGCGTTAAATCAGCTCATAAGCTGTGGCGAAAAGCAATTTAGGCACTAGCTGGGTCAATGGGGTTAGCGTATAATTTCGGCACTTTTGCTGTTAGCCCCTTTCAGCACGTCTATTTTGGCCTAGCTTGGCCGTTAATTATGTTGTTATAAATGAGCCTGAAAAAGTTTACCCAGTACAAGTTACTGTTTTTAATGTTGTTGTCGCTTTGTGTCTTACTCCCTTTTATTCCAGATCAGGCTTACCACATTCCCGGCCCAGATATCGCGAAGCAAAACTTCCATGTGATTGAGTTTAACGATCAAGGTCAGCCCCATGACGAAAGGCAATGGCAAGGTCTAGAGGCGCGCATATCTCAGCCTGAGCCTGCTCAAATCCCTGAACTATTGATCTTTGTCCACGGCTGGCACCATAGTGCAGAGCCTAAAGATGAAAACTTTATCGCCTTCGAGCAGTTTTATCAGCAGATGGCGGCGTCCGATACGCAGCGCAACTTATTGGGTTTGTATATTGGCTGGCGCGGCGATAAATACGATCCTTTCTGGCTCGATGGCTCAGATGATGCGAAAAGCTGGATTGAACCCTTAGATTTTCCTACCATTTTACAGCGTAAACGGGTTGCTAAACGCATAGGTCAGCTAGGTTTATCCCAACTGCTTGATAAGCTAGATGGCTTAGTGACAGAGCATAAACTGCTGCGTTATACCGTAATTGGTCATAGTCTTGGCGGGGCGGTTGTTTTGCATGCCAGCAAAGACCGCATCAAGGCTGCTATCGATCATCAGCAGGATAATCCTAATTTATTCTTACTGTTAAATCCTGCCGTGCCCGCGAAGGAGTACCAGCCACTCGATACCTTAGTGAGCTTAGATAGGCAAAAACCAAGTATGGTGGTATTGCAGTCGAAGGGCGATTTTGCGGTGAAAGAAGCTTTCAATTACATCAAGGATGGCGAGCGCGCCGTCGGTAACTCTTGGGCTATTACCCACGATATCGACAAATGCTCAGGTGGCAATTGCACTACGCCGATGAAGATGCCATCGGCTTTGATGGCGCACGATCAAATCCCTGGCTGTATGATGACCTTGCCCCATTCTGGCTGGAAAATTCGTGCTCGTCTGCAGGCTCGCCGCAGTGTGCAAACCTGTCCCGATGCCAATATGCAGGCCGTGTGGGTGCTGGCGGTGTCGGATGAAATCGTCTCAGGACACAATGGTATTCTGACGCCGGATCATGCCAAAGCTTTGTCTGAAGTGATGAGTATGATTGATTTGTATCGAAATCAATTACCTAAACATGCAGTGGAAAGTCCCGCAAACCAAGATCTCGGTACTTTAGCCCCAGAGTCAGAAGCTGCAACATCCACACAAGGTGAAGCGCCTGTGCCACAAGAGCCGGTGATGATTGTCGAGCCCTTACCTGAAGAACAAGGTTCACCGACGCCTGAGGTCAACGCACCATTGCAGGAACCAAACGTATCACAGGAACAAGATAAGTCTGCCGTTACTGAGGTACCGCACGCGCCAATCAAAGCGCCAGAACTAGAATCAAAACCTGAGGCTAAGCCAAATGACGGCGCAGAGCCTCAACCTAAGGTTGAGACTGAAGGCATAAAGTGATCGGTAGTGCTGAGAAGCAAGTAGAATTCAGCTAGTGATGTTACTTGCTATGCAGAGCCCTCAGGGCATTTTCTTGAAACCAAAATTGGCCGAGCTTAGAAAGTAATAGGCATATACATCAAGTGTTATATGTCATTGGAAATAAATAATAAGCTGGCCAATAAACTTTATGAGTCAATATGAGAGCTGAGTTAAGAGCAAAAATCATCACGGTTTGTCATAAAAAAATTGAGACTAAAGGCGATAATGTCGGTGTCTCATTTTACGCCTTCTTTGCGAACAAAAATGATGATCCAGAGTTGCTTATGGAAGCGGCGACTTGGTGGATTCAAACTCATCGCTTAGATCATTTTGTTAAGGCTCATAAGGTGATAGAGATAATCCAAAAGGAATCGGAAGAATAGATCTTAAATCGCTTACTGCGGATTTTTGGTTTGCCACTTGCGCCAAGTAAAAGTGATTAGCGCGGCGAGTATTAGGCTGACAATGGCCCATGTGGGGTATTTGTGCTGGTGGTAAAATGCCAGCATAGGAGCAATTTCATCGCGGATTAACACTGTGCCTAACCCAAAAAGTGCCACCCAAATGCTGGTGGCTAGGGCATTACCTATTACAAATTGCTTTAGCGGCATTTTAGCTAAGCCACAGCCGATAAACATAAATTGTTTTAATCCCTCAACAAAACGACTCAGCACTAAAGCGGCAATGCCATATTGGCCAATAACGCCATGGATTTTGTCTTCCAATTGCGGTTTTATCCAGCCCTTCTTAAGCAACACATCACCAAAGCGCCAACCGATAAAATATCCCAAGCTGTTACCGCAGAGTGCAGCGCAAGCTGCGACGATCAACACCAATGGCAGTGACATTTGCCCTGCAGCAGCTAATAAACTTGCAACAATCAATAAGGATTGCCCCGGCGCTGGAATGCCAAAACCCTCGACAGCAATCGCGATAAATAGCAGCACATAGCCGTATTGCTGCAGCCAAGGGGTGAGTTCGGTGATGATATGTTGTAGCGCTTCTGGCATGGATGAAAGTGATCGAATCAGTGGGACAATTAGCCCATCATACTAGCCAACTTCTCTGGCTGGATAGATTTATGAGCAAAGTTTCATGCCAGTTTTAGTTAGCGGCGGTGAATAAGTGTAACGCAGGGGTTATTAGCTTTTACCTGAAATATAAAAAAGGCCGAACTCAGTTCGGCCTTAATGTCAGTACTGTCGCGACGATAAAACGACTATGCGAATGCCGCTTGTAACTGTGGAACAACTTGTTTCTTACGGCTTAATACGCCGTCTAACCAGACTTTGCCATCGACGGTATCTTTACCGTAGGCGCGTTGGGTCAGGTCGCTATCATCAGACACGATTAACAGCTCTGAGCCTTCTTTCATGATATCAGTCAGCAGTAACAATACGCTGTGGCGATTGCCTTCCACTTTCAGTGCTTTGATATCGGCTTCTAACTCGGCCTTGATATCGTCAAATACTGACAGGTCGATGACTTCTAACTGGCCGATACCGACTAAGTTACCGTTCATGTTGAAGTCTTTAAAGTCACGCATAACGAGGTCGCGTGCTGGCGTGCCTTGTACAGCTGATTTCACTTTGAACATTTCCATGCCCAGTTCTTTGAAATCTTCAACGCCGGCGATTTCAGCTAAGACTTCAACGCAACGAATGTCTGCAGTGGTACAAGTCGGTGATTTGAAAATCACGGTATCGCTCAGAATGGCGCACATCATGATGCCAGCGATATTTTTAGGGATAGCGACTTGGTAAAAGTCGAACATCATCTTGATCACTGTGTTGCTGCAACCTACTGGGCGGATCCAGCATTCTAACGGGGTATCTGTGGTCAGATCGCCAAGTTTGTGGTGATCGACAATCCCGACTATGGTCGCTTGAGCGATATCATCCGGTGCTTGAGTCAGTTCTGAATGGTCAACGATATACACTTGCTCGCCAGCGTAGCTGGTTTTGTATTCCGGTGCTTCGAAGCCGAAACGTTCCAGAATAAAAGCGGTTTCGGGTGACAATTCACCTAAACGTGCGGCAATGGCTTCTTCACCGATTTGGTTTTTTAAATAGGCTAACGCGATAGCACCGCAGATTGAATCAGAATCGGGGATCTTGTGACCGACAACGTAAATAGGCATTTCAGGGACTCTCCTTTAAATTTGTGACAATTTTAGCAATATTTGGCTCGGATCGGAAATAGCCAAAGCGCATATCACTGCGCCCTTAAGACGCTATAACGCTAAAAATCCCGAGCTGAGGTTCGGCAAAGATGGCTTAAGGGTTAGATCTTTACTTTTATCACGACTTTACGCACTGCTGTGGCGATATCGCCCGTGCCAGGCATATGCATGTCACCGGGGAAAAATAGCGCAAACATACCCGCTTTGAGTTGCACAAAAGAGGCATTGGCTTTGTTTACCTCGTAATCAAACTCGGCGTAATCGTGTTTGTCAAAATAGGGCTTTGAGGGTGTTTGGCCCGCTAGTGGTAAGTAACCAAACTCTTCTTCACCACTAAACACATATTGCACATCAATATATTTTTGATGCACTTCAAAGGGTTCAGTCGATCTATGCTTAGTGTGGTAGTCGTTGACTATCACAAAAATATTGTCGCCATCGAGGGGATAATTGCCCACGGGCAGCTGACTAAAGTCTGTGGTGGCAAGATGTGCTAATGCTGTGGCAAGCCGAGGGCTTAGGGATTGATAAATATGGCGGTTTGCTAAGGTATCGACGATCATCGGTTACTCGACATGGCGGATGTGAATGAGTGAATTGTAAAGATTATAATCAGATAGTCGCCGTTAGGACATAAGCTTTAGACATAAAAAAACAGGCCGTAGCATGGCCTGTTTCTATATCAAGTGTCACTTTGTTCGCTAAGACTCGCTTAGTAAGTGTATTTAGCTTCTAAGAAGTAATAGCCACCATTAAAACCAAACGGGGTGTTGGTTAATGGGTAGACGAAAATGCCGTTGTTGCTGTTAATCGCGGGTGTTTTTTCGGGATACACATCAAACAGGTTTTGTACTCCAGCGGTGAAACTTAGCGCATCGGTTGCTGCGTATCTCACCGACAGATCCATCACCCATTGATCGCTGTAATTCACATCACCCGTGGCATAGCCAACAGTGTAATCACCAAAGTAGCTGAGGCGAATATTGGTCTTAAAGTCGCCTAGCTCATGGGTCAAGCCCAAGTTACCTGTGTTATGCGGTGTCGCCGAGGTCATGCGAGTTTGTTCAATGCTATCGAATAGCTTTTTGCCTAACCCATCTAAAATTTGTGGGAAATGAATATCTTGGATTTCAGTCTTATTGTAGGCATAGGCTAAGTTCGCCCGTAAATCACCCCATGCGCCGATATCAAAATCTTGGCTCACTACAAGGTCTACGCCACGGGTGCGGGTATCGACGGCGTTGATAAAGAAGCGCGCCGATTCTGCATTGGTGCCCGCTAACGCGGCCGCTACGGCGGGCGAATCATTAGGCGTCACTGAGCTCGACAGAATAATGCGATCATCGATGGAGATTTGATAGGCATCTAATGTCAGTGCTAAGCCTGTGTCATTGGTGTACACCAAGCCTAAACTGAATGACTGGGATAGTTCGGGATCTAACTCATTAATACCCAGTGCTTTGGTCACTGGCGATAGGGTGTTAAAAGTGCCTGACTCAATAGGCACCAGCTGACCAGTCACAGGATCGGGATTAAACAGCGTCGAGATATTGCTGAAGTACAGTTGTTGTACGCTCGGCGCTCTAAAGCCAGTGTTGATGGTACCGCGCAGGGCCAAGTTATCGGTAAAGTCGTAACGGCCCGCTAATTTCCAACTGGTGTTGCCACCAAAGTCAGAATAGTTTTCGTAACGCAGCGCCGCCGCCCAATAAAACTCATTGGTTAACTGGTTTTCGAGTTCCATATAAACGCCGGTGTTATCACGGGTTTCATCCACTTGCGACTCAGGGGTAAAACCGGTGAAACCTTGGCTACCCGCAGCGCGGTTGTCGTAACCACCATTGATGTATGAACCCGTTTCGCCGGCTTCAATTTGATAGCCGTTTTGGCGCCATGACACACCCGTCGCAAACAGGATTTCAGAATCATTAGCAAAGGCAAAGTAGCGCGAGGCATCGAGATTAAGATTGGTTTCACGGGTCGTGAGTGTACCTGCATCAAACTCGGTTGGGCTATCTGGGCCTAAAGAGGCGTTTAAGGTATTAACAATATTGTAGTTAAATGAGTTTTCACCATGGCCTGCCGAAGTATCAATATTCCACTCGCCTAGGCTGAATTCATACCCCAGCACTAAGGACGCATCGATAATTTTAGGATTGATTTGCGGCAAGAAACCATCTGGATAGATTTCAGTTAAGTTACGGGCGTCGAGTGCGCGGCGGTAAAAGGCGCCTGACTTAGTCTCACGTTGGCTGATGCCACCAAACGCATAGAGTTTGCCATCTTTTGTGATGGGCTGGGCAGCGTTGATGAATAGACCTAAATTGTCATATTCGGCATCGCCGACCTGGTGACTCTTACGGTTGAATGTGGCTTCGCGGGGATCGGCTGAGCCATCGGGTAATTTTTCATACTGTTGACGAGGGTCCAATCCAGCGCGGTTAGTGCTGTCTTTATGGTGGGCTTCTAGGGATACATTCACAAAGCCATCGTTACTTAAACTGATGCCGTGGTTTACACCCACACGCCATTGCTCGCCATCACCTATGTAGGTTTGTCCTGCTTGAGCCGAGAGGCTACCGCCTTGATCGCTGTCCTTTAGCACCACGTTGATGACGCCGGCAATTGCATCCGATCCGTATTGTGCCGAGGCACCATCACGCAGAATTTCGATGCGTTTAATCGCCGTCATAGGGATAGCGTTTAAGTCGACGTTAGATGAGCCTTTACCCACAGTGCCACTTAAATGCACTAGCGCTGAGCCGTGACGACGTTTGCCGTTAACGAGTACTAAGGTGTGGTCGGGTGACAGGCCGCGCAAACTCGCGGGGCGCACCGCATCTGAACCGTCAGTCACTGAGGAAAATGGGAAGCTGTAGCTTGGCGCGGCAAATTGCAGTGCTTTAGCGGTTTCAGTCATGCCGGTCGATTCGAGCTGCTCGGCGGTGATAATGTCTACAGGGGCAACACTGTCAGTTGCCGTGCGCAGTGCTATGCGTGAACCTATGATTTCGATTTTCTCGAAGCCAGGCTGTTGCTCTTCGGCTTGAACAGCTGGAATGGCGAGTATAGATGACACTGCCAATGCGATAATCCCTAGGCGCATAAAAACCTCTCAATGATGTTTGTAACCCGATACTCGAACTTAGGAGTGCAGATTAAAGATAACGTAACAATTCAATGTAGAGAAGGTTATCACTGTAACAATTGTTACATCTAGACATAAATGTGCTAACTCAGAGCCGAGTGTTCTAGTTAATGTTTAAAATGCAGTTGAATATATGGATTAAACCTTGTTATCGGCAGATGTGCTTTGGGTGTGTTGGCGAGTTAAGTCGATGATATGAATTGTTTATTGACGTGCGCCATCGTGGTTTAATGCGTTATTTCGCTTTGATGGCATTGGTTTGAAGGAACACAGATTTGTCAGCGTTACGATTTCTCGCGGGAGCAACGGCATTTAATACCTTGGCAGAACAAGGTCTTAAATCTGAACATTTTACCCAGCTACTTGCCGCCTCTGGTGGACCCAAATGGCTTGGTATCGCTGGGTTAGATAAATATCTGTTTTCTGAGTTTTTCAAAAATAGACAAACACCGCTTTATACACTCGGCGCGTCTTCAGGGGCGTGGCGTTTAGCGTGTTTGGCGCAGCAAGATCCCTTCGCAGCCTATGGTCGTTTAGAGGATTTTTATATTGGTCAGCGTTACGACAGCATGCCAACCCCGCAGGAAGTCAGTGTACAAGTTAAAGGCGTAGTGCAAGGGATTTTAGGCGCCAGTGGTGGTAGTGAGCTCGTCAACAACACTCATATCCACAGTCATTTAGTAGTGTGCCGCGGCAAACATTTAAATCGTTTAACGGCAAAGCTGCCACTCGCTGCCGGACTGGCGATGACGGCGGCGACCAACTTATTGAGCCGCCGAAGTTTAGGCTGGCATTTTGAACGTGTGGTCTTTAGTCAACAAGCTGTAGCATCCCCCTTTTTGCAGCTCAATGATTTACCCAGTCAGCAGGCCGAATTAACCGAGGCCAATGTCGATGCCGTGATGTTAGCAACTGGGTCGATTCCTTTGTTGCTAGCCCCAGTGCCGCAAATTGAGGGCGTTGCCGATGGACAATATTACGATGGAGGCATTACCGACTATCACTTCGACTTGCCTTTATCCCACGCAACCGGCTTGACGCTGTATCCGCATTTCTATCCGACGATCAGCCCAGGATGGTTCGATAAATCCTTGAAGTGGCGTCAAGGTCGAGCCAATTATCACAATGCACTCGTGTTGGCGCCAACGGCCGAATTTGTGGCTTCATTACCCTTTGGCAAAATCCCCGACCGCGAAGATTTTAAACAACTGGATACGGCGCAGCGGATGCAATATTGGCGAACAGCTGTGGCCTTGAGTGAACGTCTGGCCGAGGAGTTTGCCGAGGTTGTTGCTAAGGGAAATGTGCTGGAGCGACTAGAGCGCTTTTAGTTTTAAGTGCGGTGGTCCAGAAAACGGGCTTTAAAATGGCTGGTTTGAAATGCCCTGATTTAACCTAGTTGGGTCGCCAATTTATTTTTTGCACTCAACGGCTTCAGGAAGGAAATAATTCCACCTGCTACACTCTAAGGTAATAGGGAATACGAATACATTGATGTTCGTTTCCTTCTATTTGAGGGGCAGGAGGTTGCTATGCAAACACGAGAAATGGCGTTACTCATGCGCGATGCCTTGTTGCTGCCACAGGGACGGGTAGAGGTTCGTGTGGTCGACCCCGGTCATCTGCGCATGGTGGCCGATGTTTTCAAGGGAAAATATGCGCTCGCTTTTGCCACCATTCGACCCCGCGGTAGTCCGCCCTGTTATCCCACCGCTACCCAGTGCGACATTATCGATTTTAATCAGCTAGAAGACGATTCACTCAGCATAGTGCTCGAAGGGCGCCAGCGCGTCAGCATCCTCTCGGCGGCGCAGGCCAAAGATAAGCTGTGGATGGCGCGCACTTTACCCTGCCGTAACTGGCAAGAAGAGCCGATTAAAGGTGAATTTGAGCTGATAAGCGCTGCATTAGAGCAATTTTATGAGGTGAATCCCGATCTGTTTGAGCTCTATTCTCAAGTGCATTTAGAAGATGCTGCATGGGTAAGCCAGCGCTGGCTCGAGGTTTTACCCATGTATAATAAAGACAAATTAGTGTTAGTGAATCAGCCCGATTGCCACAAAACCTTGGACTTCGTGCTGCAACTTATCAAGTCCCATGTGGACTGAAAAACCACAAAAAGGCTAGAATAGCGGCTTTCTATAGCCGCTTTTTTTTGTGATATGACTGCATCTGCCCGCGCCGCCCAACCTTCTTACATAGTGCTTCCTGTGAATGTCACAGATAAACCCACAGTGTTTGCCTTTCTCGCGCAGCATTTTGCCCGCATAGGTGAAGATGTGTGGCGTCAGCGGATCCTTGACGGAAAAGTGCATTGGCGCGACGGCAGTTTGATCGCCTTGGACACCGAGTATCGTCCAGCTGCGCGGGTGTATTACTACCGTGAAGTGCCAGTCGAAGCGAAAATTCCCTTCGAAGAACAGATCCTATTCCAAGATGACAACGTTATTTTGGCCTATAAACCACACTTTTTACCTGTGACCCCAAGCGGCAATTATGTGAACGAATGTCTGGTACATAGACTGAGATTACGCACCGGCATAGACACTATCGCGCCTGCTCATAGGCTTGACCGTGAAACCGCAGGGGTGATCTTGATGACAGTCGCGCCCGAAACCCGCGCCCTTTATCATCAATTATTTATCGACGATGCTATTCGTAAAGACTATCAAGCCATTGCCAAGCTGACACCTGAGATTATTGAACAATATCAACAGGGAAGCTTAACGTTACCCCTGCATTGGACGGTGAGAAATCGCATGCAGCCGAGCGACCCGAGTTTTACCATGAAAATCGTTGAAGGCGAGGCGAATACCCATTCCGAAATCAGTCTGGTGGCGATAAAAGGCGATCTTGGTTTGTTCCACCTGAGCCCGATTACCGGCAAAACCCACCAGTTGCGGGTGCATATGCAAAGCTTAGGTATGCCATTGTTAAACGACAGATTTTATCCAAGCTTATTATCCAAAGGGCCGGATAAGTTTGCGACGCCTCTTAAGTTGATGGCACAGCGTTTACGTTTCATTGACCCTGTGAGTGGGATCCATCACGACGTGCAATGTGAGGGTTTTTAATTAAAGCTCAATATCATTTCTTTTTTGATGTTTATATTTATCTTTTTATTAACAAAATTGCGAATGATAAATGTATAACTAACAAGTGTGTAAATATGTTAAACCCGTCGTTGATAACTAACTATCTGTAAAATATTGGTTTATAAATTATCACTTATAATGTATTAGATTTAACCACAATAAGATTTAACTTCTGTTTATAATACTTAACTGATTATTAATTTAGCCCTAAATTAGCTGTTATTTATAATTTTTAGTCTAGAGTATTAGTTTATTACATGGATGTTGTTCTAGAACTGTCTTTTAACTCTCTGAGACAAGATCGCAATCTATGTAGGATATTGATATGAAAGAAGTCATTCTTAGTAATTTGAGTGTCGATTTACCCCATGATTATTTTGTCTGGATTGGTCGCTATCAAAATGCTGATTGGCACCCTTGGTTTGAGCAATTTAACTCAGTAGAAGCTTTGATTGGTAATGGGCGAATCCCAGAGATAATTGTCTTATCAGTACAAGCAGAGGAGCAAGACAAGTGGCTTATGATGCTGAGGCAACATGAACTTACTGCATTGAGCTTAATATTGGTCTCCCGCGAAAGTCCATTGTCATCTTTTCTCGGAAATGGAATGTGGCGAGAAGATTATAAAGAGCAATATCAGTCGTATAAGCTAAAAAAACAGCAAATAAAACTCAATTTTCAAGATGATATTGTACATAAATTATTATGTTATTTGTGGTGTCATCATGACGCGATTCTTGAACCTCATTCTGTGCCAGCACGACGCTATTTATATGATTATCCTTTATTAAACGCTTGGGGTGTGAGTCCTGAGGAGAGTTTCGCTTGGTTGAGTGATTTACAAAAAAATAATTGGATTGAGAAATCTACACTATCAAATCGTTTACGATTTTGCCCGAGTTGCCATTCGGGGCATTTAAATTACATTGATGTTTGTCCGCAATGCCACAGTATTGATACTGAGCAGCAAAGTTGCTTGCATTGTTTTAATTGCGGACATGTAGGTGATCAAGCATTGTTCCGAAAACTCAATATCTTGAGTTGCCCGAATTGTTTGCAGAACCTACGACACATAGGTGTTGATTACGATAGACCAATAGAAAATCATCACTGTAATTCATGTCACACTTTATTTGTCGATGCTGTGGTTGAGGCCGAGTGTTTGCATTGTAAGGTAAGTAGTAAGCTCGATTCTTTACATGTACGTAATGTGTATAGTTTTCAATTGACGGCGCATGGACGTAGTTTGGTTCGCCAAGGAAGATCGCAATCGCTTTTCAGTTTAGCGCCGGGTGAACAGATGGTCAGTGAGCAGTTCTATTGGTTACTTGATTGGCAGAACAAACTGGCAAAACGTCATCATCAGACACATTCCATTTTGTCGGTGCAAATGCTTAATGTGGCTGAGTTTTTAAGTGCAGAGGGTGAGGCTAAAGGTTTTGCTCAACTGGACGCATTGCAAGAGCGTTTACGCAGTGTGATCCGGGTGACTGATGCTTGCAGTAATTACACTCAAGATGGGCTGTTAATGCTGTTGCCTATGACAGAAATCAAGCAGTTAAAGAGTATTTATAACAAGCTTTTTGATTTGAAAGAGCTGCAATCATCCTCGAAAATCGAGTTAAGCGTTAAGGCCATTAGCCTACCAGCCAATATTGGTGAAAATGTCGGTGAGTGGCTTACAGATCAACTCCTACAAGCTAAGCCAATGTGATGATGAGTGAATTCAATACCATCACTTATATGTTGCTGGATATCTGGCATCAACTTGCACAGCACTTGACGTTCTTTGTGTGGTTGGTGCCGTTGATATTATTGTATGAAGTCCCCTTAATGCTACTCGTAGTGACAGGCATTTTACGTTTCTTTTATACCAGCTTTATGCGAGTGCCTAAGCAGTCGCTGTTTAGACCTAAAGTGTCCTGTGTGATTACCTGCTATGCCGAAGGTGAGGCTGTGAAGTCAACGATTGATTCTTTTATCGAGCAAGTTTATGACGGTGAGATAGAGATCATTGCTGTGGTTGATGGGGCTGTTCAAAATGGATTGACTTACCGTGTTGCTATGGCCGCGGCTAAGGCGTGCCAAGCTCATAATCGAACTGTGATTGTGTTGCCTAAATGGCAGCGGGGTGGACGAGTCTCCACATTAAATGCGGGATTGGCGACGGCGACGGGTGAGATAGTGATCAATGCCGATGCTGATACTTCCTTTGATAACGATATGGTGTCGCAGATAGTGCCACATTTTGAAGACCCGAATGTGCCCGCTGTGGGTGGAGCATTGCGAGTGAGGAATGTGAGTGAATCCATATTTACTCGGATGCAAGCTATTGAATACTTGATCTCAATGCAAGGTGGTAAAACAGGGTTAGGGCAGTGGAATTTGCTGAACAATATTTCTGGTGCTTTTGGCGCTTTCAGACGAACCTTTTTAATCCAAATTGGTGGCTGGGACACTCACACTGCAGAAGATCTTGATTTAACCATAAGAATAAAACAGTACTTTAAACGACATCCTGATTGGCGGATCCCTTTTGCGACACTGGCTATTGGCCATACGGATGCACCTGCGGATCTAAAAACCTTAGTCTGGCAAAGGCTACGCTGGGATGGCGATTTATTGTTTTTATATTTTCGTAAACACTGGCCAGCATTTACACCCAAGCTATTGGGTAGCGGTACTTTTGTATTTACCTTGCTCTACGGTTTTTTACAGAACGTATTAATGCCCTTTGTGATCGTTTTCTATGGGATTGGTATTGTTGTTAGTTTCCCATGGCAGTTTATTTTGTCTATTGCATTAACGATTTATGGCTTCTATTTGGTCATTTTAGCTTTCTTTTATTCAATGGTTCTACTGGCGATATCTGAGCGAATTCCTCAAGATTTACGCTTAGCTGTTTGGCTACCGCTATATCCTTTTTATGCATTGTTTATGCGAATGGTGTGTCTGTTTGCCTTGTTAAACGAAATGGTGCGACGTTCACATGAAGAAAGTTCAATGGCGCCTTGGTGGGTGTTAAAACGCGGGAGAAAGTTTTAATGAAAGTGAGTTATCAAGCCAGTGACAAGGCGCAAAATCCGACTGAAGATAAGGGTATTGGAGTGCGCTATGCTGCCGCTAAGCGTAGTGGATTCAAAGGGCGTTGGTATTTATTGTTATTGTTAGTTATTGCGCCAGTTGCCATTGTCGGTTGGATTTTGTTGCGACCACATTTATTTGTGTTGGCGAGTGGCATAGTAACGACTGAGCCATTAGAAGTGCGAGCTCCGAGTACTGGCGATGTCAGTGCTATTGAGGTAAAGCCTGGTGATACGCTGAATGTCGGAACGCCAATCCTCTCAATCACAGATCCGCAACTGAATGCCCAAATAGGTGAGTTAGAAAGGCAGTTAGCCCAACTTAATATTGAGGACCTAAGCTTAAATTCAGTGATTTTGGCGCAATTACAAATTCGTATTGACGTCGCCAGCGAGGGCGTTACTCGGCAGGACATTTTGTTGAAAAGTTATGAGAATTTTCAGAAAAAGGGAGTTGTACCAACCTCTGATATGGCGACAGTACTACAAGCTCATACCGCCTCCAAAATGGCATTGGAGCAAGCTAAGGTTGATTTAATGCAGGCCAAGCAAAAGCAGCTCGTGGAGTTGAGTGCTGGTGTGGTCACCCAGTCCCGTCGCAATATTGAGTTACAACTAGCTCGGCTTAAGGCGCAGCAATCACAATTACAAATTAAGGCACTAACGGCAACTCGGGTCGTGGATATTCTGGTGCAATCTGGAGAGCATATTGTTGAAGATCGTCCATTAGCTTTGCTTGCAGGACGAGATAATCCAGTCGTTTTAGCATTTCTCGAGCCTAAATATTTGAATTACACAACAATTGGCCAGCAAGCGACAATTACTTTAGCAAATGGTGACCGTTTTAGAGCGAGCATTTCCGAACCAACTGAGTTAGTTGGGCGTTTACCTAAACAGCTTTCTGGACCATTTGATGGAGAAAAGCCTGTGCTGCAGATTACTTTAAAACCTGAAATGGCTTTACCTGTTTCTATTGAAGGAGTACCTGTTGAAGTCAGTTTCGATTATGGTTGGTAGTGTTAGCTTAATGCGCCAAATGCCTGCTGTGTACAGGTTTTGATACTCATTGCTAATAGGGTATAAAGCTCACCGCTGGTCTAATTGGTTTTTGTGTGGTTATGATAAGTGCAATCTAAATTATCAAGACTGCGTTTTATCAGCCCGTTAGGATTGTAAAATGACCAAATCTGCGATGATCTCTATCTTACTTTGCGCTGCGGTATTGGTGGCGGCCATGTTTTTTGGCGACTGGACGAAACAACCTTATTTAAAAGATATTGCCGCAGAGATCCGCAAGGGGACTGCGGTGATCGAACCGAAGAAACCGAGTTCGTCTGCGGCATCGGCCATTGAGGCTGATGATGCAAATCAGCACTCTAAGGTGATTTGGGATCAAATGGTGCATGAAAAGCCGGCGAATAAGCCGCAGCCAGAGGCGTTGATTTTCAATCAAGCCCAGCCGAAGAATGTCGAAACCGATGAGGCTTTATCTAAAAATCTTCCGCCGCTGGATTCGGGTTCTGGTGCCACTCAACCTGAAACGGTTAAACATCATAAACCTGTCTAATTCGTTATTCCTGTTTGGGTGGTTCGAACAAGGTTTCGCTCATATCACCATGTAAAACCGCAATTTTTGTCGGCGCACCATCATCCGCAAGTTCCAAAATCCCAATACCGCTTTTATTCACTAAACGTTTGCTCGGTGCACCATTCGGTCTTCTGCCGCGCAGCGACATGCGTTTTCGTTTTGTCAGTAAATTCAGTGGCGAAAAGTGGCCGTAAAACCAGCCATTGAGTTTATCGAAAATCGGTAACAACTTCTCGGGGAAGTGATTTTTAATGCCGCTGCAGGTGATTTGGTAGATGTTAGGACTGCTGCGCCTAAAGCGAATACTAATGTCGTAACTAAAGGAGTAATGCACATCGCCGGAGAGGATCACAAATTCCTCAGGGGTTTTACGGTGCATAAAAATACTCAGTAGCGCGTTGGCGGCACCGGGGTGGGCCATCCAGTTTTCGGCGTCCACCAACAAAGAAGCGCCCATCAGCGTGGCTGTACGCTGCACAGCCTCAATCAGTTTGACCCCAAACATAGGGGCAGGCGAGACGATAATGACCTTCGACTGGCCGAGCAATTCTTGCTGCAAATCCATTAACGCCTCCCAATCCATTAAGCCGGAAGGTTTTGCGAGATTGGATTCACTGCGCCAGCGGCGGGTGCGGGTATCGAGCACCACAAGTTTGGGCGAGGTCGCTAAGGTGTAATGCCATTGCTCAAATTTAAGTAATTCGTCGATGAGCAGATCCTGACTTTCACTCTGTGGCTGTGCAAAAAAAGCATCGAGCAGCGGGCGGATTTCATCAGCAAATTTATCGGGCGCATTGCCAAGCCCTTGGAATAAGGTATAGCCAATAAGGGCATTACCTATAATGCGTTTCGAAAATGCATGCTCGTAGGCAGCGAGTTCCCATTTGGCGGTGAGGTTCCAGTCGTCGGTGACGTCGTGGTCGTCAAACATCATGTAAACGGGAATGTGCGCCATAAAGCGCCTCACCTGCGTCAGCCCAGCTTTAAAGCCGAGCAAATGTTGCCATTCATTCTGCCAGCGGGCGTTATTTGCGGGCGTTAAGCCATCGACATCTTTGGGGATATTGACTAATTCCCACAGTTCTGGCGACCAAGTAAGTAAATACAAGGCGATGATTTCATTCAGGCTGACAAGATGATTCTCAGCGATGGAGGAAGTGAAAATCGGGTGATTGCGATACCAACGCCATAGCGCGGTTTTAGCTGGATATTGAGTGTGCGGCAGCAGGTTTTTATGGCGCTGATACAAATCGGCGGGCTGATAATGCAGCGCTTCACTACTGGCTATGTTCGCCCCTTCAAATTGTTCATGCTGAAGGCCAAGCAAGTCGATGACTTGTCCTATGGCGTTTAACATAGGGCCTGCCACATCATCGATATACACTTGATCGCCACTCATCACGATAAGTGCGGGGCGATCGTCCGCTACACCCGTGTCGATTATTTGGGCTAAATGGGTATCGGCGGCGACGAGCGCATCGTCACTGTGGTGATGCGGATTGCGGCAAGAACCATGAAATACTTGGGTTAATTCTGGGGTAAAACGCACACTTGGTGTTGATGCATCGCCATAGTTCAACTGATGGATAGCGGCAAAAATATCCCCATGTTGGGCGGCGGACACTTGGTAGCTCATGACTCGATTAGGTGTGAGTAACTCTGGTCGCGACAGCATAATCAGATATTGATGGGCGTGCTGCCCGAGTGGCACATAGTGCACATCGGCATCCTGCAACGGAAACTCATGTTCCCCTAGACGCAACGTAAGCTCAGTTAATGGCTCACGACTCACAAACCACAGAGTAAAGTGTGTGGCATCGCAGTGGCGCAGCATAGGGCCTGCCAATATCAGAGGAAGTGTCGGACTCAAATTCAGCCTATTGGTGCTCAGGTTAATCTCAAGTGAGTTAACCCTAAGTAAGTTTGGTTTAAAAGAGTAAACAAGTGCGTTGAATATGAAAAGCTTTTAGAATTGTCAGCCATACACATGAGTTGAAACTGAACGGGGCAATATGGCTAAGATCATGGTAACAGGCGCGACTGGGCTACTCGGCCGAGCTGTTGTAAAACAGCTTGAATTAACGGGACATGAGGTTGTGGCCACAGGTTTTAGCCGCGCAAGTGCACGAGTGCATAAACTCGATCTGACTGCCCCTTTGGCTGTCGAGGCATTTATCGCCCGCGAACAACCGCAAGTCATAGTGCACTGCGCCGCCGAGCGTCGCCCCGATGTGTCGGAGCAAAATCCGCAGGCTGCATTGGCACTTAACTTAACTGCTAGCCAAGCCCTCGCTATGGCAGCTAAGGCCAATAACGCTTGGCTTATCTATATCTCCACCGACTATGTGTTCGATGGCACTCAGCCTAAATACGCCGAAGATGCCGCCACTCATCCGGTTAATTTTTATGGTGAATCTAAGCTAAAGGGCGAAGAAATCGTGCTCAACACTCGTGCTGATTTTGCTGTGCTGCGCTTGCCAATCCTTTACGGCCAAGTCGAGAAGCTGAGTGAATCTGCTGTGTTAGTGCTGGTTAACCAACTGATTGAAAGTCGCGCTCAGGGTGTCGATCATTGGGCTGTCCGCAGTCCAACTTCGACCGCCGATATTGCTCAAGCCATAGATAAGATGATTGCACAGCATATTGCAGCGCCAATAGTGCAGGGGATTTATCACTTTAGCGCCATAGAGACCATGACTAAGTATCAGATGCTGCTGACCCTTGGGGAGATTCTCCAACTCAGCACGGCGCACTTAACGCCTGAGTCGACACCGACAGATAACGCCAAACGGCCAAGGGACTGCACCTTAAGCTGTACGCGTTTAGCTGCGCTCGGAATTTGTTCTGAAATCAATTTCGCCACTGGCGTGCGCCAAGCATTAACGCAATCGAGTGGTGCATTGGCCGCACTCGGACTCACTCTATAGGAATCGCCATGGCTAAGATCTTAGGGACCAGTCTACAGGCTGCCGACCAAGTCGCATTACTGCGAACCTTAGGTTTGCTGCTGCAAATAGGCTTAACCACGTTTGCTGCTGATACTTTTGGTCTTAGCCTGCAAATGGAGCCGTTAGTGCATGTGTTAGTGCTGGAGGTGTTATACCTTTCGCTCACATTGGCGCTACGTAAACCTTTGTTTGCTAAGGAGCGTGGCCTCTTTATTGCGCTCAGTTTAGACACGCTGTTTTGGATCTCTTGGCTGCACTTTTCCGGCGGCGCGACCAATGCGTTTATCTCGTTATTATTGTTGCCGATTGCACTTGCGGCTGTGACTTTGCCAATCTGGGCGCCTTGGGCGCTGACGGCTATTTCAACCTTAGCCTACAGTTTGATGATTTTTACTGTGCCCGAATCCCCCATGCAGCACCACGGCATGGACATGAGCTCCCACTATTTAGGCATGTGGTTTAACTTTGTGATTTCAGCTTTGGTGATGACAACCAGCGTGGCGCTGATTACTAAACGTATGCGCCGCCAAGACGCGCAGCTAGCCTATATGCGCGAGGGGCAATTACGTCAGGAACAACTCTTGGCACTAGGCACTGCATCGGCGCAGATGGCGCATCAATTGGCCACACCGCTCTCAAGCCTGAGGTTGTTACTCGATGAAGTAAAAGAAGATATGAGCGGCACTTCGATAACGGTTGTCGAGATGGAGACTGCGTTAGGCCGCTGTGAACATACGCTCGCCGAGCTGCGATTAGCGACGGAGTCGATCCGCGATCGCCGCCAGCGGCCACAAAAGATCGCTGAGCTGGTGGACGGTTTAAAGCAAAAAACCTTACTGCTTATGCCGCAGACCGAACTGAACTGGCTGTTTACCTGTGCGCCTGAGCAACTGGCAGAGCAAAGCATTCTGACCGATATGAGTCTAACGCCTGCCATCATGGCTTTGATTGAGAATGCCGCCCGCGCCAGTGTCGAAACCCTAGGTGCGCCGCAGGTGGATATCAGCTTAGATATCGCGCCAAGTGAAGCTCAAATCTATTTGCAGATCCGTGATTATGGCGCCGGCATTGCGCCTTCTTTATTACCGCAATTGGGCACCTTATTAATTGAGAGCCCCAAGGGCTTAGGGGTTGCGCTGCTACTCAGTCACGCCAGCCTAGAGCGTTTGGGCGCAGAATTGATTCTGGCCAATCATCCCCAAGGCGGTACTGTGGCACAAATTTGCTTTACGATTCTCAAGGACAAAACGGCATCGTTATCGCCCAAGACTCAGGCTGCTGATGGAGTCAGATCATGAAACGTTTATTGATTGTTGAGGATGATCTTTCTCTGGCGAGTATTTTAGGCCGACGGCTTACGCGCCACGGCTTTGAGTGCCGCTTAACCCATGATGCCAGCGATGCTCTGCTGGTGGCGCGGGAGTTTCGCCCTAGCCACATTTTGTTGGACATGAAGCTTGCCGAAGCTAATGGCTTAGGGTTAATTGTGCCGCTACGTAATCTACTGCCTAAGGTGACCATGGTGTTACTCACCGGCTACGCCAGTATTGCCACTGCGGTGGAAGCGATTCGCCTCGGCGCCGATAATTATTTAGCTAAACCTGTCGATACTCAAACCTTGCTCGCCGCGTTGGAAATGGAAGGGCATTCCCATACACTTCAAGAAGATGAAGTCGATGACTCGCCCCTTAATCCTAAGCGTTTGGAGTGGGAACATATTCAGCAAGTACTTAATGCTAACCAAGGCAATGTGTCCGCCACCGCCCGACAACTCGGGATGCATCGTCGTACCTTACAACGTAAGTTACTCAAAAAACCTGTGGGTGAAAGTGGCCATTTGAAGTAACGCTTTATTCTCGCATGCTGGCTAGTGAAGCTGACTCAAGCACATGACATAAGGATGCTGACGGGATTGAGGCTGGCTTAGTGCACCGAATTTGCGCATAAAAAATGCCACTCAAAAAAGGCTGAGTGGCATTAACAAGAAACGAGAAGTTTATCGATAAATTGGCACTAGGATTTTACGCTAGCGCCACGATACGATTATCTTATGCGATTAAAAGTTAACGGTTTCTTCGTTTGAGCAAGGGCCGTTAGTTTCACACACTTTATAGCTGAAGCTAGTGCCAGCTAGGTCGGTGAAACGGTCAATAAACGATGAATTGCTTGAAGTACCTACCGCAACGCCGTTACGGAAGATAGTGTACTCATCAGCGTTATGGCCTTCCCATGCGAGTGCAACACGAATGCTACCGCGACGAGATTTGTTAGCGTTTTTCACTGTCATTTCTAACGCCACTTCTGGTACTTCAACCGCAAATTCTGCAGAAGTGCTTGCCGTTGCGCCATCGTTGTCAGTCACTGTCAATGTCACTGTGTAGTTGCCTGACTGAGCATACTGATGATTTACACTTGCGCCTGAAGCAGTTGTGCCATCACCGAAGCTCCAGCTCCATGCAACGACATCACCGTCGCTGTCAGTACTGGTGCTAGTGAAGCTACCGTTACCGTTGGCAAAGCTTGCAGTAAAGCCCGCTGTTGGATCTTGGTTTGGTATCTCATCGCCACCGTCATAAGCACCCACTAGGCTCACACCTGTGTAGCTGCTATAGCCACTGACCATGACCCAATAAGTCCCCGTTTGGGCTGGATCGATAGGGCAGCTTTCGGCATTACCGGCTTTGTATGGACGGCAATCATAGCTACTAGAGGTAGGAGCTTGGCCGAATTTAACATACATGTCCGCATCACCCGTGCCGCCTGACATATTAAAGCTCAGGTTGGTTGCACCGCTTGCTACGTCGAGTTTGTAGTACTGTTTGCTACCTGACGCACCCGCTAAACCTGTCACAGCGACACCGTTCGCGAGTTCAGTGGCTTCTGGTGGTGGCGGTGGTGGTGGCGTTTCACAAGGTGTGATACCTACTGCTGCAAACGCAGTAACCACATCGTCAGTACTTAAGCCTAAGTCAGTCGCCGCAGATTTAACGCCACATGCGCCTTGCCAGAACAAGCTGTCAGCCGTCCAATATAATTGGTTAGCAACCACAAATGTTTGGAATGCTTTGCGTGTATCCCAGCCCGGTAAGTTTGCGAGTGTGTAGAAGGCTTTATTGAAGACACCTGAACTGTGGTGTACGTCGATGCCATCATAGTAATCGTCAATATGGCCGATTGAGATACCGTCTAAGGTTGGATCTGCCATATAACGCAGTGCGCCATTGCCTTTAAAGATATCTGCACCGACTAACCAGTCGTTCGTGCCGTGCATGTAAAATTCAGCGGCTTCACCCGCCATATCTGAGAAGGCTTCGTTCATGCCACCAGATTGGGCATCGTAAATCAGGCCTGAGTTTTGCTCAGTGAAACCATGGCTCACTTCGTGTGCCGAGACATCTAAGCTCACTAATGGGTAGAAGGTCGTTGCGCCATCACCGAAGGTCATAGCACTACCGTCCCAGAAGGCATTTTCATAGTTGCTGCTGTAGTGAACCCGCATGGTTAACTGGAAAGTTAACGGCGCAGTGTTGTACCACTCGCTATACATGTTGTAGATCACGTTACCGAAATAGTGCGCATCGTTTAATGGCGAGTAAGCACCGTTGATCTCTTTAACTGTATTGCGTGGGCAAGTATAAGAGAAGGCTGTTGCGCCTGATGTGGCACCGTTTAAGTTAACGGTTTTCACGTTAGGTGAGTTCATGGTGCAGGTGTCACCGCTCACTTCAACGTCTAAGTAAGAGAAATCTGTACCGTATTCGTATTGACCAGTCTTGATGTTGCCGCCAGGACCTGTACCGCTCGCAGCGTGGTTAATCCCTTCCCAACGCTTGAGTACTTCACCTGAGTGCGCGTCAATCATAGTGAATGGACGGCTTGGCTCATCGCCATATACCACAAAAGACGTCACATAAACGAGGCGAGTTTTAGCCGCATCATCAAGGTAAAGCCATAATTTAGCTTGTTTGTTTTCAGCTTTTAGGCCGGCAACCGCTTTCTCAGACTTGCCACGAATGGCAATATCTAACGCTTTGTTAGCCGTTAAAGTGGGTTTGACAAAATCAGCCGACTTTTCAATATTTTTTAATACGCGGCCAGACATGTCGCTGTAGAAGCCCATGCTCGATTGTGACGTTGCAACAGAGAAACCATAAACAGGCACGTCATGGAAATATTGTTGTAAACGTTGTTTCTGCTTGCCTTGACCTAGATCGAGTTTTTTCTCGACTTTGAGTTGGCTACCTGCGTCTAAGTTGAACTGAGACACTAAGTTATTGCTTGAAGACGCACTTCTGAGTGTACCGACATCGACAACATCAGCAGCAAATGCTGATGTGCCTAACGTGGCCGACACAGCAATGAAGAGTAGCGACAGTTTTTTATTTAGCATCATGCTTAAAATCCTTTTTCCGTTTGTCATTAACGTTGGAATGCCATACTGCTTAACTGGCTCGGGCGATCGTTTTTTTATTGTAATTTCTACAGGGTCGTCGGCATCCCTCTGCCATGGCCGAATAGAATGAGCTGTTGCTCAGGCGGAGATTCTCAGATTTTTATTCTGTGTAAAGCGTGAATGACCGCATGACCTTAGATGTTATTTAAATGTAAAAGTGTTAACAATCGTACAAAGGAACTATCTTCAGCGTTCATTTAGACGCTTTTAAATCTGAATTAGGACTTTTGGGTAATAGCGATTTAGCCTATTCAAATAGCGGGCTTTGTGAGTCGTAAAAAGTGCTTTATTGATTGATTTTCATTGGTTTAGGTTGGAGCTGGTGGCGAGGTTAAGCGGGTGTTTTTAGGCGAGTGATTTTTTAAGTGGATAGATTTAAGGATTAGCGGGGCTTCTGGGCATAACCCTTTTTTAAGGGGAAAGATCCATAGCTTTGCCGGATTCATTTTGAAAAATGCACTTTGCAAGGGCCATTTGAAAGATGGCCTTTGAAATATGCATGTTGCAAGAGCCCGCCCGCGTCGCTATGGCTTGACTCACTGTTTAACTCATTTCACCAAGGTAACTCATTGCCATCGTAGGCGAAAAAGCACCCTGTTTGTGCCGGAGTGGCATTGGCAATGATGGGCAGCAAGCAGTTGGCGACATACTCAGGTGTAAACAGTTTGCCTTGAGGCACACTCTGTTGAAAGGGTTGAGACAATGGCGTATCTGTGGTGCCCGGATGCAGGGATAACACCACGCAGTGTTTCATGTTCCGCTGCCACTCAATCGACAGTGTTTTGAGAAACATATTCAGCGCAGCCTTTGAGGCGCGATAGCTGTACCAGCCACCTACTCTGTTATCGGTAATGCTGCCGACTTTTGCCGATATCACGGCAAATCTTACCGAGTCACTTTGTTTTAAGGCATGGCAGAAGTGCTTAGCCAGCATGACGCTGGGTAGGGTATTGAGCGTTAAATTGTGCTGGAAAAAGGCGATATCTAGTGACTGTAGGCTTTTCTCTGGCCCTTTATCTTGGGTGTGTAAAATCCCGACACAGTTAATCAGCCAATCTAATTCAGTGAGTTGTTCACTCAGCAGTTTAATCTCGGCCTCATTGGTCACATCTAACTGATGCCATTGGATATTATTCTGCCTGTCTTGTGGAAGATGATGCCTGTAGGTGGCGTGCACGGTTGCGTCGGGATATGTCTCTTGGACTTGTTTAACCATAGCTTGGCCAATACCCCCACTTCCACCGACGATAAGTACTTTCATAGCAAACTCTCCCTATCCAAATCTCTATATCAAACTTTCCATATCAAACTCTCTATATCCAAGAGTCACGCTTAGGCCCAGTACTAATGCTAAGTACTAACAATCAGTACAAATGCTAAGCACTAACACTCAGTGCTAATGGTTCAGCTATAAACGGTTTAGATGAACAAGATTGTGTTCGGCCGTGGCTAATATGGCGTGCCTTACGGACTCGTCCATCTTGTCCCAAGTCTGGTACAACATGCCGATCCTTGGGTTCTGCGACAATCGCGCGCGGTGTTTGTCCATAAAGCGCCAATAAAAGCTATTGAACGGGCAGGCGAGTGCGCCGCTGCGCTCTTTTATCTTGTAGTGACAGCCGCTGCAGTAATCACTCATTTTATTGATGTAGGAACCGCTGGCTGCGTAGGGTTTAGTACCGACAATGCCGCCGTCGGCAAACAAGGCCATGCCGCGAGTGTTGGGCATTTCAACCCATTCGATGGCGTCAACATACACGCCTAAATACCACTCATCGACTTGATTTGGCTCGATTTCAGTTAATAAACAGAAATTGCCGATCACCATTAAGCGCTGAATATGATGGGCGTAGGCAAAATCTAATGATTGGGATAACGCTTGTCGCATGCAGTTCATCTTAGTGTCGCCATGCCAAAAATAATCGGGCAGCGTTCCATGGGCATTGAGCGCGTTAGTGCTGGCGTACTGCGGCATATTGGCCCAGTAAATGCCGCGAACGTATTCTCGCCAACCTAATATCTGCCGCACAAATCCTTCGACTTGGGCGATATCAATTTCAGCATTGGTTTGATAACTGTCGATAGCCGCATTGATGACTTCTAACGGACTGATTAATTTGCTGTTAAGGCTGAATGATAGCCGACTATGGTACAAGCTCCACTTGGCGGGATGTTGCGCTGTCATGGCATCTTGAAAACGGCCAAAGGAAGGCAAGCAAACCTGACAAAAATACGTTAATAATTCGAGGCTTTGCGCACGGTTTATCGGCCATAGCAATGGTGCATCAATGCGACCCATGGTCGGGATTTGGTGACGCTCAAGCCTAGCAAGAATTTCAGTCACATCGAGGCTAAACATTAATGGCTCAGGCAAGACTTTTATATCCTGAGTTTTAAGCTTCTGGCGGTTGCTGGCATCAAAGTTCCATTGCCCGCCGAGTGGCTTTGCGTCTTGCATCAAGATGTTGAAGCGTTTACGCATACGGCGATAAAAGTGCTCCATCATAATGTGTTTGCCGACGGGGAACTGCGTATCGATTTCGTCAAACGGCAAGATAAAGTGCTCAGTATCAACACAGTTCACCACGGCGGTGTTGAGCTTAAGCTGACTCAATTGCTCAAGTAGGCGGTATTCATCTGGCCTTTGGTATTCAAACTTGATTGCGCCAACCTGTGTTACCTGATGTTGAATGAGCCCCAATAGATCGCTATAGCCCTGAGTGTTATTGAAGGTGTCATCAAGGGTGAGATAGAGCACTTGATGCCCTTGCGCGCGAAGCTCTTGAGCAAATTGCGCCATTGCCGCAAAGAAGGCACATATCTTTTGCACATGATGCGTCACATAAGTGTTTTCTTGGTGCAATTCAGCAATCACATACAGCACTTGATCATCAACGCGGTTAAACCAAGAATGCTGGGCATTGAGTTGATCGCCTAAAATTAACCTGACTGTATGGAATTGCTGTAATTGCATTAAGTGGACTCGTTGAATGACTTTCGCGGTTAAACATTTCGCGATGGGATATTGCCGGACATTACGAATTGGGTTGCAGTGAGGATCACAAGGCTGGGTATTTGTCGTGATTTCGACAAAGAGGTTTATCTAAACTTGGTTTTATCGCTTTTAAAGCAAAGTCAAAGTCGTGGGGCTTCACCCCACACCCGACCAAGAGGGGATCAACAGCAATTCCCTCTTGGATCTCCCTTGCCGCCCCTAGCGAAGTTACATGCATTAGTGACTGGCTTCGTGCTTATTCGAAAATTGCTAACGCTTCCGATGGGGCGTCCCTTCCCCCCGAAAGCTACGCAGACGTCCTGTCTGCGTCACGCTATTTTCTTCAACGCCCTTCAGCAACTTCGCAGGGGAAGGTGAACTCCTGAAGTTTCAGTGTTAGTTGTTAAGCTCAAAAAGTTTTTTGCCTGTACTATTTGATTCTCTCTTGTGATCTGGATTTTATATGTTCAATTGCCAAAGCAAACGCTTCAGGTGTTTGTAGGTCTGCTGCATAGCGCAGTATCGCTTGTGTTTGTGGATCCACATTTTGTCTACCGCCTACTTGGTGATATCTAAGCAAACCACAGACTTCAATCGTTTTTTCACCTTTTTTATCGTGAAAGCGGTAAGTGACTCCTGGCGCTAACACTTGTATATGCTTATCATATTGATCGAAATGAGCATGAATTATTGAATAGTTATTTGATTTGCTAGGGAAAGATATATATGAGTCTGATTTGGTTACCTTCTTTACACCTTTAGCTTGGTTACAATCTTTACAGGAAACACACAGGTTCTGGGTTTCAAATATCCATTCAATTGATGAGTCTTTGTCTATTATATGCTCTGTATCCCATACCATACCATGCGTAGATGGATTCCATACTTGGCAGTAGGCACACTTGTTACCTTGTTCTTTTAGATAGTGCTTTTTGATGTTGCTCTTTAACTTTTTAATAGAAGAATGTTCCCACATTTCTTCTGACGATAATTTAGAGTTTTTTAATTCAGAAATAATTTCTTTTTCATCCAACGTCAAAATATATGGATTCATTCTCCAATTCTCGCTTTTAATGTTGTCCGTAAAATTGTCAGGAGTGCTTTAACCCTATCCCCTTCGCCCAACGAATCTTCGAAACTTAACAACCATAAAGCCTTATTAATCGTATCGTCTTTAATATCTTGGGATTTACAAATTATGTCTAATACCTCTATTACTTCAGATATCAAGTATTCATTATTATTTCCTGGATTATGGAACAACGTTGCCAGTTGATAGTCGGAAGAACGTTCTTTATGTAGTTGGGCATCAATTAGTCTTTTATTGACCATATCGTATACGCAACAGTTTAAGTCAGATATGTCTGATACTATCAATGGAGAATGTGTCGCAATAATGAAATGGCAACCTTGATAACTTGAAAAAGAGTCTTGGAGTATATCTACAAATCTTTCTTGCCATTGTGGGTGAAGGCTTATCTCTGGTTCATCAATGCAAATTAGAGAATTATCTTCTATTGATGAAATAATTCCGAGAAACAGTAAAAATAAACATTGTTCACCAGAGCTACGTTTGGATAAACCAGTCAGTGATAAATTTGAGATATCAAGATTTTCTGTATATTGAGTATGTTGATTATTATGGCGTATTGTCTCAAGGTTCTCCAGTTGAATAAGGCCAGTTCTAAGAAGAGTCGATATGATATGACGATCAAAGTTATACTCAGATCCTATCTGCTTTCTTTTTGTTAAATGCTTTAGCTGGAAATTATCATTGTCAAGATAAAAAATAAACTCTGGTTCTTTAATTAATAATTCACAATATTGAATAAGCTCTAATATTTCATTATGCTCATATTCTTCTAGTGCATCTCTAATTATAATTGCTGTTTCAGGCTTTACTTCTTCGCCATTTTGCAAATTAATTAAATCTTCGCTGGAAATTGCAACATTAAAATACAGCCGTAGCATACTGCCAAAATCAAATTTTTGAAGAAATTTCGTTAAAGCTGTAATCTTTCTCGTTTCAAACCTTTCATTGCCAAACAATTGTTGGATTGCTTTCGATGCTATTCTAGTTGAAGGTGATTGAACCGGATTGTAAGGTTTAGAACCAACATAAGCATAGAAACCGTTTTGCAAAATGTCTTTTTTATTTTTCCATCTAAGCGGAAATTTCTCAAACTGACTTGTTGAAGCTGAAATCAATTTTTTCGGTAGAGCATGCCCAAATCTTTCTTCTAATAAACTCCACTCGGCAGATTGTTCTTTCACATCACGAACCACAGTAGCAATGTGTGGAGAATCGCTGGCCAGTACACGTGAGTACATTTCTTGATAATAGACACAAGTATCAACTAAAAGTTGTGTTTTACCACAACCATTGTTTCCTATTATTACGGAAAAGGCGTTTTCATCCGTCGATTTCATATTCCAAAGTTGATGATTCGAAATTGTATTAACCCTGAAACCCATATGATAGTCTGCCATAACTCAATTTTATGTGTATAGAATTTCTCATATCTAATCAGGCAAGTATAGTTGCTGATCAATATTTGATATCACTTTAAGATTAGTTTGGTCAGATGTTTATCGCTAGTCACAATCAATCTTGTATTCAACGCCTAGCTTTCTTCCATTGTTAAATTTTGCAATGCTGATGGCTCTTGCTATTAACAGCCAACGTCGAAGTCACAGAATACACATCCCCTCGGAGTTGCCGCGGGGCATTTGCGGTCGTTGCGTGAGCG
>NZ_JAUOET010000035.1:0-42961 GCF_031932075.1 Shewanella sp. SP1S2-4 | reverse complement strand
ATTTACTTACACTCATTACTCGACATAACAGTGCTACGGGAAACAGGTTGGATTGCCGTTTGATGAAACGAAATTTTACTTCATTTCTTTCGCAAAGAAGGCGCTGGCCTTTTTTAGAATTTCTTTCTCCATTCGTAATTCTTTGTTTTCTTTACGTAATCGTTTTAGCTCATCACGCTCAGACTCTTCTAAGGTGACACCTTGTTTCAGGGCTTGGTGTTTTTCCTTCCAGTTGTAAAGCAGGCTCGTGCTAACTCCAAGAGACTTTGCCGCATCGGCAACGCTATAACCTTGTTCTAGCACCATCAAGACAGCTTCATCTTTAAATGCCTGGGGATAACTCTTATGTGATTTCTTCAGACTCATATAGACCTCTTAATTTATTGACCATACTGTCTCAAAATTAAGTGTCCGATGGGATTAGACCAGAACACTATAGGTTTTTTCAAATAAAATTCAGAATCTTAAGCATAAATCACTTTAGCGCTGAGACATTTACTTGGCTAAAAATGGCCATTTGAGACACTTCCCTGCCCTCATTATTGTGCTGTCGCAGGGTTGTTGAGCGGCTGTTGTCTTATCAAATACTGGTTGATAACGGTGTACACGCTCAGATCTGCTCTGACAATTACCCGTTTTTCTGGCGACTCCGTCAGATTAGATTTGAGCTAAATTCTTTTCAGCCCACCGTTTGCGTAATACCAAACTGATAGAGGCAGCTAATTACCTGGCCAATCAATGGCACAAACTCATTCGTTATGTTGATGATGGCAGATTGAGTATTTATAATAATCGTGCTGAGCGAGCAGTAAAACCGTTTGTGATTGGCCGAAAAAATTGGTTATTCAGTCAGACAGCTAATGGGGCTAATGCCAGCGCCACGCTTTACAGCATTGTCGAAACCGCAAAGGTTAATGGCTTAGTGCCATTTGATTACATCATGGTTTGTCTTAATGAACTGTGCCAACCAGCACCGGATATCGACAGCCTGTTACCTTGGAATTTTAAAAGATAGGTGTAGTTGCCCAGACGCTTACTTTTCTCCAGTGCCGCCACATAGTGGCGCTGCACCGAATCGCGCACACGGCTGTTAGAGACTGAACACTTCTACTGGTCACGACTACCCAGGCTGCTGGACAAATTGCCCAGTTTTAGACAAGAAAAAGCCCCAGGAAATGGAGCTGATTGCAAAAGTGTTATGCCTATCTCTCGTCGTTAAACAGTTTTCATTATTAATAATGCGTTTTGTTTTACTTCTTTTATGATTTCATCTGGATCTATACCAGTTTTTTCTACTTTTCGACCGCTGGAGTCAACGGCGGTAACTCGATAAGCAAATCCGCCAACTCAAATTAATTGCCAATGGGCGCAGATTAACTAACAACGGGCTTGCATTCATTTTGGCGGACTCACATTAACTGCCATTAAACAGCCATGATCCAACAAGCTCGCAAAGAGTTGAGCTATGTAAAAGCTAACTTTACATTTTTGGCGCGTTGGGCTTTAGTCAATATCTGGATAAAAATGCCGTAATGGTTCCATTTGTTGATGAAGGATGCGAAGGATGTAGATCCCATAAGGCTGTTTTTTATAGAAAATCGCATGTTTATGATGATTATAACGTCGAAGTTCTTTAGCAATTTCAGGGCACTCATGCCCCATTAGAGGCTGCTCAGTGATTGCCAACAAAGCCTTATGCATACTTACTGTATAGTCATCCGCTTGCTTAACACCAAAGTTCAATAAGGTGTATTCAAAAATTCGCTCAAAGTCTTCGGCAGCAAGGTTGGAAAGTTTATACATTGTGCTTTTGTTTCACCATTGCAGCGATGTCATGAAGTGATAATGTGCATTCACCACTTTGCTCACCAGCTTCAATCGCCATTTTCAAAGCTATGGTCTGGTTTTCTTGTCTTTCTAATAGTCGTAAGGCAGAACGAACAACTTCGCTTGTCGAGCCGTAGCGACCTGACGAAATAAGCTGACCGACAAACTCATCTAACTGTGATCCGATAGTAACACTGGTTGTCCTTGACATGTTTACACCTATTTGTGTGAATAGTTAACACAGTAATAATATATGATGTTAGATACCAAATCAAAGTGTACTGGTCAACCCTGATCTGATCCGCTAACTTTGGACACTTAACTAAGCACTATTCTTCAGTTCAAAATTCTCAGGGCTTAAATAGCCAAGTGAACTATGCCTTCTGGTTTTGTTGTAATCAACTTCTATATACTCAAACACGGTTTTTCTCATGGTTTCTCGGTCCATGATTGGCTCGTATTGAATGGCCTCAACCTTCAGTGAATGGAAGAAGCTTTCTGCACAGGCATTGTCCCAGCAGCAGGCTTTGCGGCTCACTCTTTGGATAAGTTTATGTTTTTAAATCAGATTTAAATAAGCATGTGAACAATATTGGCTGCCTCGGTCGCTATGAACAATCACGTTTTTCGGGAATCTACGGCGGAACAGCGCCATTATCAGCGCGTCACAAGCCAGCTGAGCCGTCATACGATTACTCATCGACCAGCCAAAATCAATAAACACAAGGCCATCGTCAGTGAGTACCTCGCAGAACAATAGGCTGAGCGAGCTGGAAGCCTAGGTCAGAAATAAAGCCCATGAGTGTGGGCTTTGTTGTCTCTAGCAAAATCAAAATAGTGCCCGACAAATACAATCAATTCACGATTGATATATAGCTTAACTTTTCTTGGTAATTTCAACTGAAGAAAACGACACAGCTAAAACTTGACCGTCATCATCATAAACAGTCCATTCGTTATTGCTACTACTCGCTTTGCATAAGCTAAAGCCAACACTGCCACTTTCTTCAATGCTGGTACAGCCGTTGAATTTCAAAGTGTAAGTAGAACCCCTAAAGTCTTTAAACAAAAGCAATAAGATGTTATTTTCAAAGCTGTAATGCTCAATAATCCCATCAGCAATAAATAAGTCATTAAGTTTCATAATATTACTCCCACGGCCAGGCTGTTGTTTTTTCAGCTCCCGCATTCTCAAAAGCTTTTCGCATGTTTGCTTTAGGACTTGGTGCTTTTGCTGCGTCATAAATGTGACGATGTGGCAGAACATGTTGCCAAAAATTCTTGTTTAATAAATTAAGAGTTCCATTATGGCTTTGGAATACCTTAGAAATATCACCAATATGATTTTCAGAAACAATTAATCGTGTCGGCGACACTTCGTGGTACACTGCGCCATTTGGTCTGGTGTTGGTTCGTGCAGACTGTATCTGTTGTCGAATGATACCGCTGCTCTTAGATAACCGCCAAGTGCTTGCATAAAGCCCATAGCACGGGAAGCCATAAATATTTTCTTCTGATGAAATGTTTACAAACCCAAGTTACCAAAAATGTAAAAACTCACCAAAGTCGCTTAAGACGTTGGCAAATGAACCATAGCGCCACGTAGTGGCGTTCTAAATTTTAGCTTCTAAATCGCCTCTACCGCCATTTTTAGCACGACACTATCCTTTGGCATTAATGCAATACGAAACCCGACTCCGCTAAAAACTCGATTAATCAACTCAACACCGTTTTTACCTTTATCGCTTTCTATATCAGACAAGGCTTTACGGCTAACGCCAACCATTTTGGCATATTGATCCTGGCTCAGTGATAACAACTCAACTCGCAGCCATTTAAGTACTTGACCTTGAGTCTTTTTCCCCGAAAAGAGATCCAATGTAGCGGCTAATAGTAAATCTTCCCTATCTTTAAGGGTCAAAGGCTTTCGATTAACCGAAATTTTTTTTCGACCACCTCTGCCTTTTATTTCAGCCGAATCCGTTGCGACATTAGATGAAACCGTCATAATAGCCCCCACTGCTGCATTCTCGCTTCTAACGTGGCAAAACCAATTCCCGAATGCGCAAGAATCGATTCAGGCACACCCCGCTGACGTAAACGCTGCTCCAAACCAAGCAAACGCACGGCAGTTTCATTCAAAGCGCTCATTAACTCATTAGGCGACAATAAATCGGATAAATGTTCTGCAATTGCAGGAAAGTTATACACGCCACCTAACTCCATCTCCTCGCCCCAGGTAAAGGTCCGAGTGATCATCTCATAATCTGCTTTCATGGGCGCAAAATCATAAATGGGTGCCAGCTGGACGCGGTTTCCATACTTGATGAAAGAGGTATTTCGGCCATGATTATCTGAATTTCCAAAGGCAATATTTAATAAATCTCTTCGCACCCATTCAACCACAAACGCCTCAATGCCACTCTTGCCTTCAAGCTCAGCCCCAACGTCAAGTAACGTCCTGGTATTACCGTAGTTTTCTTTTTTATTAAACGCGGCCAAAAGCCGTCTAATCACATCAGCATGCAGCAAAGGCTTTGCTGTCGGCTCACCTAAAATGGCATAAACCGACTCCATGCCATAACTCACCATTGCTCCCGCCTCAACACCGTAATCAAAGCGTGGCAACCATAAAGAAGGGCCACGCTCAGCTTCAATAAGCTTCATCGACTCAACGGAAATAGTCTCAAAGCCCAATTGTGTAAGCTCATGATAAAAATGATACTCTGCTCGCAAAATATCGCTATCCAGAGTGGTTTTACCCCTTGGAAACTTAACTAAATAAGGCTGATCGAGATTACGTGGATCATCTTGAAAGGTATCAATCCAAACATCTTGATGCGCATTTAATCGCACTAATAACTTAGGTGCAGCCCCGCCTGCACCGGAGGCGCCACCTGCAGCAGCACCGCGAGACTGTGCATACTCAATAAAATCAATCTGCAACTCACTGACATCAGCGATACTAAAGGTAACAGGTAATGATCTTTTAGCCTTTTCAGGCACCGATTCTTTTATACGTAAGTTGCCAATTGGCGCGATAGTTCCATATTTCAACAATTGGAAATCCCGTTCCAAATTAGGCATATCCTGCAATCCAAGCCGCTTAACCCAATAATCCCGGCTGGAGCCTGCCGGCATAATATCTTCTAAAACACGATGCCAGTGAGGGCTTCGCAACGGGATATTATCAACGGGTAACGATACACTCACTGCAGTTTGCGCAAATTGATGGAAGTAAGACGTGACATGTTCGATCTCATAATTTAATACACATGGCCCGCCAGTGCCCTTCTCTGGCGCATAAAACCCCACCATAGCAACATCACGCCATTCTCCGGCAATGTTCATCTGCACCGTTAAAATTTGCATTACCTAACCCCTAAAAGCAGACGACAATTAATGAACGCTATAGCACTCAAAAATAGACAGAATAGCCAATTAATGCAACCTGTAACACTCAATAATTAAGAAACCTCGCAATTAATGACACCTGCAAAACGCAAAAATAGCCACACAATTAAAATAGGAGGAAAAGCAAAGACGCTGTTGACGGTTGACGGTTGACGGAACGCTCCTCGATGCCGCTAGCTGAGGTCTACATTAATCCGATACTCGAGGATGCAGATCAAGCCACTGTGGATAAAGGGTCAACTTCCCGCCCCTGCAGCGGCGATCGAAAAGTAACTTAATGATTACCGAACTGGCTCAAGTGAGGTTGACACGTTCCGTTCCCTTCCTGCAAATCAAACCTGTGCACAGTATTACTATGCGCTGTTGTGGCTAGTTGGGTTGCATGCACAGCAACAGGGCTGGGATAGGCATTTTCAGGCCAATACCATTGGGCATCGTACGGTACTCTCAACGATTCGCTTGGGGTTGGAAGTTCTCAGACGGCCGGATTATTAAATCACGGAGAAAGAGTTGTTGGCAGCCTGGGTATTATCAATCACATAACCTATTAAAACAAAGAGTGACAACTATCTTGAAAAACATCGGTTCGGTTCGGGCAGTGGTTGGTAAGTTTCGACCTAACTCAGTCAAGGTCAGCGTCTTGCTTTCAAGACGTGCCTTAGAGGCCAGCATCAAGCTGTTTAATCGTTATAGGTGAAGTTCTGGGCAGAATTGGTGTAAAGAATGTTGTAGGATATTGGCTTCGCGCATCTTGTTGTCCAAGTTTAGTTTTTGGCGAAACCATTTGATCATGCAACAAGATGCGCTTCCACCCTAATTTAATGATTTATTTGTAAATCATCAGGGGATTCCTCAGTACGAAACCAGCATAGGTTGAGATATTTTGAAAAAATCAAAGTTATATTTGTTGGTCATTTTTTTAATACTACCTAATTCTTTTACATTCGCCAAAGTCTATGACTGTGCAACCCCTGCAGTTTCACTCCATGATTCGATTGATCATAATATCCGATTGGTATATCAAGTTGATGATGCTATGTCAGATGAAGAGGCTGAGGCCTATACAACTGACTTTAATGAGTTCAAAAAATTTGATAAAAGAAAAGTCAAAACTGCTTCTTCGCCTTCATACCTAGATGCTGTAGGAAGACTTACTATTAAGACAAAAAAAGGGCATGTATCTCATTGTTCTGCATCCCTGGTATCTGGAACTCCTGGAGCTTCTTCAAATAAACTTGGCTCAGCCGCACACTGTATAAACGAATACGCCAATATTAAGGAAAAAATAGATAAACCAAAGAAAAAAGATATTGCAATTATAACGTGGGCAACAACTGTCAGAGGTCAGACAATAACAAAAAATGTAAAAATTCTAGATTTCGATTTTAAAACAGATCTAATGCTGCTTGAAATTGATTCTATAATTCCTTTTTCAAAAATTAAGCCACTACTTTTAGAAACAGAAATGGAATTTTCTCCAAAGGAATTGATTCTTACACAATATCCAACTCAAATTATCTCTGCTGGCTTTAACGCAGACTCTTATAGAGGTGAAGGTGGAAAAGTTCTTACCTACGATGACTCTATTGATGTCAAAAGAGTAGAAGTGGAAGACTTAACAAGAGGAGACAGTATTGTTCCAAAAACTGTAACTTATAGTGGAGCCAGTGGTGGCGCGCTTATCGCAAAAATGGATTTGACTGAAGAAGATGTTTCTAATCCTTATAATCAAATGTACCTTCTCGGTACACTTTATGGATTTTCAGGTATATATAATAGTTTGAATTATGTAGATAAAGATAACAACAAGGCTTTGGGAACAAATCGTCCAAGCTTTCGTGATTATACCTTATTAATTAGATTATATGAAAAGCATAATTAACTCAAAGCTTGGTACATACATACCTCACCCAGACAATACCGAGGTCAAATATCTGATCGTGTCCGTGTATTGGGATAAGTTAACCAGACGGTCAGTCTGCGATAAGAGCTACGATAACGTCACCCCCATTGAGCAGAAAAAAGTTTCATCTTATGAGCGAGCCAATAAAGAGACAATGTTACAACTATTGATGGCAAGGCAATGAGTTACACTGTGTTTTTAAAACGGCAACAATGGGTGTCAGTGTAGTTTGAAATAGACCTTGACCTCTATTATCAAAATGACATGAACGTGTCATTGTCATCCGCAAATGAGAAAAACCACTCTGAACCCTGTTAGTCGGGCTCTTTCGAGCAAGCCAAGTTTTCATCAAAATTATTTACGACCATATTTGCGTAATACTTCAGTGGCCCTTGTTTTAATTGTGCTGCCCAATGGCAGAATGATGTAGGGTAGTTTTGTTGAATAATATAGGATTCCAACATAGGAACCACGCGATAGCCTAGCTCAGGTTCTGACATATCAGCCATTTCGTCATCTATTGGTTCAGGCATATCCAGTGCCACATAAGGCAATACCTGAAGAGCTAACGCATCACCTTTTTGCAGTTGTTCGGCAATAATATCCAGTGCTGCATGTTCGCGGCTGTCCCGCGCCATAGCATACGCCAGTAGACGGCGATCTTCATCGTGATTAGATACCAATAAAATGCGATCCATATGCGTGGCTAACAGGCGCCAAGCATCACCAATATGGGGGCCACGCGCCGACGCCATCATCCGAGCAGTCAGATAGGGTCGTGTGGCAAATGCGCGGTGTAAAAAACTCATTTCTTGCGGCTGCTCAGGCCGCAGCCACTGGCTCATGTAGTTAAAGTAATCTTTCTGGATTATTCTGTGTGCTTCGAACAACCAAGCTTCATCTTGAGGGCTCAAATAGCTATAAGGTTGAGAGGATTTGTTGTTGTTATTATTATCGCTACAAGGAATCATCTCTTCACTCAGAAGCTCGTGCGGTGGGGTGAGCATCATCACAAGGTTTACATCCGGCCAGCCCGATTCACATGCCAGATTCAGAAACTCGCCTAATGCTTGCCTATCTTGGATTTGGCTCAAATCAAAAAGCGTTGATGTTTTTTGGCTGGGCGTGACATTGCTACAACCTATTAAGGCTAATGTTATTGGCAACAAAACTTTGAAGATACAGCTGCTTATAAAAAAATTTAACTGAAATTTTGGCATGGTTCCCTTTGTACTGAAGTTGTACTGTAGGATTTATCTAGCCCTTTTGCAGGCTAGGTATTTTTGTTCATAGCAACCGAGGTATCTAGTACTTTAACTGGTTAAATTTTCGCCTCTTTTGTTCGCTTTCCATGATACTGTGCATTCCCATGCTTTGTGAGCTTGTACTTGAGGATCAACGTCTAGTTATGAAAAGTCACAAGATTCGAGGGATACTTTATTGTTAATATTACCATTGGCTGTAGCTGCTTCTTTGGCATTTTTGTATGCAGAACCTTTAGTAACGCCTAGCGTAAGGTGTTTGAAGTCAGGTATCAACAAATGATAATGGCTTTTCGTATTAATACATACGTTTAAGGTAGCGATGTCTCATCAACCTAAATGCCTGACACCGCCATGTTTTTATATTGTAAAGTCAATTTCCAACATCAGTAAAAAATTTAAATAGGCGCACTTTAAAACAGGCAATCTGTTAAAAACTGGCCACATTGGCATTTATTCCGGGAAAAGGTCACACGCGGCCATCTTCTTTTTACCTCCCACTAACTGTTATACATGCCGGCATAGATTAGCAAAAAGATTACCGACGATATTAACAATCCAATCGCGAAAGATTTTATCTCAACTTTAAGGCATGGTCGTCCCCAGCGCATAAACCAATGTGGATAGTATTGTTTAAACCAGCGGCGAATGGGCGATGACGCCACCCGCATAACCTGCGGTTGAATTTGGCGATAGGGTTCCACTGTGCGATGAGGCGCTAAGTTTTGATTAAGCACAGCTAGCTCAATCGCACTGCGGCAACTGCCCAAGGTGGCGGTTCCGCCATTGTATTCACCCGGAAACGGCCAATTCTGCCGCACACGATGAAAATAGGCATCCAATTGCGTTAAAAACTCGGCTTGCTCTTCGCAGCTATTTTCGATAACCCATTGCTGTATGGTCGACACGGCAATCAGTGACTCTCGAACGTCATAGCCACTATTTTGCTCAATTTGCTCTTGCCGTTCGAGCGCCGCTAACGCGCGATGTTTCCACGCTGGGTATTGCATTATTGCTCCTTACTCAGGGGCTGCGATATCACTGAAGCATAGCGCAATGACGCAAATTGGGCGGAAATGCATCACAAAAATACAAAAAAAACATTTAAACAGCGTTAAATCACCGCTGAACGAAATTGCACGTTCTTAAAAATGTGCTAGGAACCGCCTTTCACAAGAAATCGTTATCCCGATACTCAAAAAAGAACAGTACTTGGTTTAGCGAGAATTGAAGCAAGAAAATTTATCCTCAATTTACAACGCTGCTGCGAAGCCAGTATCGACATAGCAAACCATATTAACCGCCAACAACAACTGGGTATCCCCCAAAGTAGCCGTGATAGCTTTACATTACTTTCACAAAATGAAATTATTAATCAGCAGCTTGCAGACAATTTAAAAAAAGATGGTTAGCCTAAGAAACATCGCAATACATGACTACCAAGAACTCAACCTCGATATCGTTGTGCATGTTGTACAGCATCATCTTGAGGATTTTGAGCAATTTATTGAAGTGATAAAATTTTGTCCAAGAATGCGTTATTGAATCACTCTAGCCTAAAGCCGCTTAAACAAGCCCTGAGGAGCTCATAGGGTTTTTTTTAATTAAATCAAACTATTAACACTGACTAGGCAAGCGTAATCGCGTGTGGAATATCCGTAGGATATGGGTTTCATCTTGTTTCACCCTGCGGTTGTCGCAAAGCGGCGTTCGTAGAAGCTAGAGCGAGTTTGCGAGCGTCCTAGGGCCGAAGGCCTCCTAGCAGCAGCGCTTTTTGCTGCGTCCTAGCAGTTGCGTACGACTGCATGGATGCAGGAGGTAGAATAAAGCAGGAGCAGTTATCGAGCAACGCCCTAGATTCTCGCGCGAAGCGCCCGCTTTATGCCGCTCTTACTGCATCTGCGATAAACTCGGCTTGAGTCTGTGTCATCAGATTATCGGTTGACTCCACCATCACTCGGATTAAGGGCTCTGTTCCGGATTTGCGCAACAACACTCGACCTTGGTTACCTAATACTTCCTCTGCAGTAATCACGGCCTGCTTAACACTCTCTAAAGCCAAAATGCTGTCGGCACTGCCAGAGGTTAAACGCACATTAATAAGTACCTGCGGCAATTTAGTCATCCCCGCTTTAAGTTCGGCTAAACGTTTACCTGACTCTAAAATGGCTTTAAGTACCTGTAAGGATGCAACAATACCATCACCCGTTGAAGCATGCTGCAAACTCAATATATGTCCTGAACCCTCACCGCCCAATTGCCAGCCAGTCGCTTTAAGCTGTTCAACTACGTAGCGGTCGCCTACTTTGGCACGAACAAAAGGAATTTCCATCTGCTTAAGCGCAAGCTCTAAGCCAAGATTTGACATTAAGGTACCAACCACGCCACCTGTCATTTCACCTTTGCTGTGGGCTGCCTGGGCAAGAATAAATAAAATCTCATCACCATCAACCACATGGCCATTATGATCGACAAACATAACACGGTCAGCATCACCATCGAGCGCAATCCCTAAATCAGCTTCATGCACCATAACCGCAGTTTGCAAACTATCTAAATGTGTCGCGCCGCAGTGATCATTAATATTCACGCCGTTAGGCTTATCATTGATGCTAATCACTTCAGCACCAAGTTCACGGAAAACATTAGGCACGATATGGTATGCAGCACCATGGGCACTATCGACAACAATCTTCAATCCCGCTAGAGACAAATGATTTGGAAAAGTGCCTTTGCAGAACTCAATATAACGACCAGCAGCATCATCGATACGGCGCACTTTACCCAGCTTTTCCGAGGCAACACACTGCATAGCATTCTGGTTAAGCGCCTTTTCTAACAAGGCTTCGATTTCAAGTTCTTGGGTATCATTTAACTTAGTGCCGGAATTAGAAAAGAACTTAATGCCATTATCATAAAATGGATTGTGCGATGCGCTGATCACTACCCCTGCGTCAGCACGAAATGTAGAGGCTAAATAAGCCACCGCGGGTGTCGGCATAGGGCCAATGAGCGCAACATTCACGCCCGCAGCAGAAAACCCCGCTTCCATAGCCGACTCAAGCATATAACCACTACTACGGGTATCTTTACCAATAAGCACTTCTTTAGTGCCCGTGGACGCAAGCACAGTGCCAGCAGCCCAACCTAACTTCATCGCGAAATCCGGGGTAATAGGGAAAGTACCAACTTTGCCACGCACACCGTCAGTTCCAAAATACTTCCTAGACATACTTCATCCTTAAAAATAGCAATAAACGAAAAAAGCCAAATCAGAACTGATTTGGCTTTTTAAAAAACTTAAACTAAGAAACCAAAGTGACTACTTTAGCTTTAACATCAGTAATTTTTGATGATTTCTTTTGCTGCCACACTAGATCACAAATACCATCTGTTGGTGCAAACCCCGTAGGTGCAGTGAGCAAAATCTCACGAATTGCCTCGTGGTTAAACTCATGACAAGCTTTATCCAAGCGATTAAGAATTTGCTCTAATTGGACCCAAGGCAGGAATATCTCATTAGCAGTCATAATACGCTCATGATCTGTCCCTGTTACATCATCACCAATAAGTAATTCTTCGTAGAGTTTTTCACCAGGGCGCAGACCACTAAACTCGATTGCTATGTCACCATTTGGATGAACTTCATCTTTCACATCAAAACCACTGAGACGAATCATTTTTTCAGCTAAATCGACAATTTTGACAGACTTGCCCATATCCAGCACAAATACATCACCACCTTTACCCATAGCCCCCGCTTGAATAACCAGTTGGGATGCTTCTGGAATAGTCATAAAAAAACGGGTGATTTCTGGGTGAGTAACAGTAACCGGACCGCCATTGGCAATCTGTTTGCGAAATAATGGTACAACAGAGCCAGAAGAACCCAGTACATTACCAAAACGCACCATACAAAAACGCGTTTGGTGTTCTTCTTTGGATAATGCTTGCAAAGCCAGTTCAGCCATACGTTTAGTGGTACCCATCACATTTGTGGGCCGCACGGCTTTATCGGTAGATACCAACACAAAGGTTTCAACTTTTGCGGCAATTGCAGCTCTAGCAGTATACAAGGTTCCAAAAACGTTATTGCGGACACCTTCAACCACATTGTGCTCAACTAAAGGCACATGTTTGTATGCCGCAGCGTGATAAACAGTTTGCACATTAAAGGCTTGCATTACCGCTTGTACACGATTTTCACGCTGTACAGACCCCATAATAGGTAGAATTTCTACATTTAAATTAAGTTCTTGGGCTGTAGCGATAAGTTCTCTTTCAATTGAGTAAAGTGCAAATTCTGATAACTCAAATAGCACTAGCTTTTTAGGTGACTGCTTTAAAATCTGCCGGCATAATTCAGAGCCAATTGACCCCCCTGCTCCAGTCACCATCACCACTTTATTTTTAATATTGGCAGTCAACAGATTTTGCCTCGGAGTTACCGAATCACGCCCCAGCAAATCTTCAATCTCAACTTCTTTTACGTCACTAAATAACTTATCCCCACTAACAAGATCTGCCATAGCGGGTAAGGTCATCACTTTTACCGTAAGTGGTTCAAGCAGATTGATAATCTCTTGTCTACGTGAACGCGAAGCACTAGGCATAGCTAGCAAAACACGTGCAGTGGCTTTTTGCTTAATTAACTTACGTAGTTCCTGCGGTGCATGTACATGCAAGCCTTGTATAGCAGTACCTTGTAAGGTTTCATCATCATCAACAAAGGCAATAGGATGATACTCATGGCTTTGCGCAAGGGCAATTGCCGTTTGGCGGCCGCTAACGCCTGCACCATAAATCACCACGGGCTCACCGCGACGATTCATTCCCGCCCCAACTAAAGACCGCATAAGCGAGCGCGCCCCGCCAACAAACACTAACGCAAAAGCAGCATAAATAAAGGGAACTGTACGAGGTAAATCAACACCGCCATAATAGGCAAGTAAAACAAGAGCTACAGTTGAAATACCAACACCCGCAACAATTGCAGTAAACGCTTGCGAGCCAATATAACGAAGTACAGCGCGATACAACCCTAACCATACAAACGCCGCAATACTCACTGGAATTGTTAAAGCAATAAGCCCCCAGTATTGGATATTGACTAGTACTGCCAAGTGATCAACACGAACCACCAAGGCAAACCAAAAGGCAAACAGCAGAAAAACAGAGTCAATTGCTACACTGACAACACGCTTTTGCGACCGTTTTAACGAAAATAAAAACTGCAAAAATTCCATCTTTTGCTCCAATGACATGTTATTCATAATTTAACCAACTACAATGTCGTTGACTCGACACTACCCGATATATCAGGACCCCATTATAGCACCCAGTATGGATTTAAAATGCAAAACAGCACGTAATCTAGAAGGGATACAACATTTCACGGCATTAACTTTAAAAAAATTCAAACTTAGTGTTAACAAGTGGGATAAAACATAGCTATCTAGAAGCACCGTTCCCCACCGGCAGAGTAAAACACGCGATTAGACCAAGCAAAATCAAACAATCCTGCGATAGCATTAACCTCATGCGCCCAATGCAATTCGATACTGCTGCGAGAACTCTGCAATCTACAAGACTAGTAAGTAGGCTCTTTCATCAACTGAGATCATCTGCGGGGGAAAATGTCTTTGAATACTCATGTTTCACTTGCCTAAATAAAATCCCCCTGAGGCAGTTATCCAAATCAGATAAAGTAGCGAGGAAACGGTAAATATCTAGCGTTAGTTTCAGAATAAAGAGGCCATATAGGCCTACTTTAATCTCCAAAAACATGCAAAATTACTATAACTTCTAGCTTGCATCAACTCAAATTGAGTTTGAGCGCTTGCACTCACTTCCGATGAACAATTTTGAAAATTGTTTTGAAGATAATCTTGATGTCTTTTAATACGCTATTATTTCTCACATAATTAACATAATACTGTTGTTTAATAGGAAGAATTTGTTCAATGTAAGCCTTTCTAGAATCACTATATTTCGCTAAAATTTCATTTTCATCAACCATTTCGATTGAAGCAAGATCTGTAATTCCAGGCCTCACCGATAGAACTTCACGTTTAAGCTCACTTGGGTAACAGTCAATAAACTCTTGTACTTCCGGTCTAGGGCCTACCAAACTCATATTCCCCACAAAGACATCAATAAGTTGTGGCAATTCATCTATTTTAGACTTACGTAAAAATTGACCCGAGCGGGTCACTCTTGGATCGCTACCGACGGTTAATCGCCCGACAGACTCTGAATTTAGCCCCATAGTACGAAACTTATGAATACGGAACGGGACGCCATTTAGGCCAACTCTAACTTGACGAAAAAAAACGGGCCCATTAGAGTCCAGTTTTATCCATACTGCAATAATCAAAAATAACGGGATAAGTACAAATATCCCAAGTGATGCACATACAACGTCAAACAATCTTTTAGCCATTTGAAAGCACCAATTTAACAGCAGAAACAACGCGTACTAGATCGTCATCAGTCATCTTTGTGTACAATGGTAAACTAACCTCAGATTCAAAAATACCTTGTGCTACAGGGAACATTTCAGGAGTTAAGTTATAAGTATCACGCCAATACGGATGTAAATGTAAGGGTATAAAATGTACTGAACAGCCTATTCCATTCTCAGACATTTTTTCAATAAAAAGATCCCGTGAAATATTCGCTTCAGCTTTCAATCTAATGGGATATAAATGCCATGCATGTGAACATCTTTCAGAAGGCAACGCCGGCAATTCAATTGGTAAATCTTTAAGTGCATCATTATAGAAATTAGCCATTTCTTGACGCTTAATTTGAAAAGCTGGCAATTTCTTAAGTTGATGAATGCCAATAGACGCTGCAATATCCGGCATATTATACTTATAACCAGGCGCAACAATTTCGTAAGACCATGCTGGCTTCGTTGAAGTATAGCGATCGAATGCATCACGACTAATACCATGTAATCGCATTATCTTGCATCGCTTAGCAATTGCTGGATCTGCAGTTACAACCATACCACCTTCACCAGTTGTCATGGTTTTATTAGCATAGAAGCTAAAGACTGTAACATCACTGCTTAAGGTGCCTATCAATTTACCGTTATAGAGTGTCGGTAATGCATGAGCAGCATCCTCAATAACCTTAATACCGTATTCTTTCGCGACGGATATAATTGGATCCATATCACAGGCTAAGCCAGCAAAATGCACAGGAATAACAGCTTTTGTGCGTTCAGTGATTGCTTGTTCAAAACTTTTACTTGTCATGTTAAAGGTCGTAGGGTCTACATCAACCATGATAGGTGTCGCCCCTAAATAACGCACAATTTCTGCAGTCGCAGTAAAAGTATAAGTAGGAACAATTACTTCATCACCAGTGCCAACACCGACAGCTTCGAGAGCAAGATGAAGTCCAGATGTAGCAGAGTTTACAGCTATTGATTCAAGCCCTTTTAACCCCAAAAAATCAGTAAACTCTTCTTCGAAACGCTTGGCCTTTGGACCAGTAGTCACCCAACCAGAACGAAGTGAATCAATAACTTCATTAATTTCTTCTTCACCTATTTCAGGCAGCGCAAAGGGTAAAAAATTTCTAGACATTACAGCCTCTTAAATTATTTTCTTAATAAAACGGAGCATAACTCTATTGCCTGACTGGCAGAATTCAGAGTCTTGGATATATTGTAACTTCTTATAAAAATTAACGACTCTCTCATTGCCAAACTTATCAGTTATTAAGTAAACATATTCAAGCTTACTTCTTTGGCTAACTTGGAATTCGTAATCTTCTAGTAAAACTTTACCTATCGATTTTCCAGTACAACTCGGATCAACAGCAATACTGCTTAACAATGCAGCAGATTCCAGCGACTCGATAGGATCCCCTTTATAAAAAAGCGCATGATAAAGTTTCTTTATAACTACAGCAGGATTGAGCATAAGCCCAGGTATCGCAGCTCTCAAAAAACTGAGCCATTTATCACGCCGAAGCTCAGCAAAAAAAGTTTCTGGAGTTGTAGTACCAGCAGAAAAACCAATAACTTCTCCATCAGCAATTGCAACCCTCAATATCCCATCATTTTTAAATAGAAAACCTTCATATAGCCTTGTTAAAAATCCACGGCCTAGAGTTGTCAAGAAAAAACCTTGGAAGGCATTTATATGAACTTCCACTATTTTTGATATATCTTCTTGCGTTGCATCTCTTATGATCATTTTTTTTCTACAGCCATATTTAACACACTATCGAGCTTCGCGTAATTAATTGACATCGACATATTCTTTAAATAGAAATCACGCGCATTATTCCCCATATCACCCCACTGCTCACGTTTTAATAACAGCTTTTTGATCGCTAATATGATAGAGTTAACATCGCCTGGTTCAGCAGTCACCCCAGCATTTGCAGACTCTAATAATGCGTTAGTTTCACCACCAACTGCCATTAATATAGGTTTTCCCATCGCTAAGGATGATTGAGTTTTAGACGGTATCGTTATTTTGAATAATGGTGCATCACGTAAATGAACTACTAAAATATCTGCTTCTGACAGTACTGCAAAAATCTTGTTAGGAGGTACATAATCTTTAATATCAACATTGGCAATGTTAAGCTCAAGAATATATTTTTGAAGGTCATGCTTTTCAACGCCACCACCAATCAAAGTCAACTGAACGTCATCTCGATTAAAAGTAGAAACAGCATCTATCAATGTCTTTAATGACTGAGCGGCTCCCATATTTCCGGCATAAAATATATGGGCGGGCTTTGTCGTCAAGTGATTAATTTGGCATTGTTGCACTAATACTTTGTCAATTAACTTCTCTTCAGGGCACCAGTTGTAAACGACAGTCACCTTATCAGGTCTAACGCCCCTATCTATTAAGGCAGCTTTATAACCTTGAGATAAAACAATCACCTGCGATGCACTCCGGTAAATAACATCGCACCACTTACCAATTAATTTTACAATAAAGCTTTTCTTATTCATCCCTGTTGCAATCAATGCATCAGGCCATAAGTCTTGCACATCAGTAATATAAGGTGTCCCACGTATTACCCGCATCGCAATACCAATTAAACCTGTCGTAGACTGTGGGTGATAGGTATAAACTAGATCTGCTTTTTTACCAAGCAAAGCAGCGAATAACGCCATAAAAGTAAAGCTTAAATAACTTGTCGCTCTGGACAGTTTTGATTTTGAGTGAGAAATATGCGACCAAAGGCGAGTAATCTTAACGCCACCGGACAGTTCAGTACTTTTAAACTTAACACTATAACCATCAAATACTCTGCCAGTAGGGTAATTAGGGAAAGTTGTTAATACTTCGACTTCATGCCCCTGATTAACCCAATGTTTCATCAGTTCCAAACCTTTAATTGAGTACTCAGGGTCAAACAACTGGCTGATAAACAGAATCCGCATTAATACATCTTCCAAACAACACGGTTAATATAATCGGTATAAGAATGAATTATTCGCACAACTTTGTCTGAAACATTTGGCATGCTGTAATCTTGAACTCTTCTTAGCAATCTTTCATCACCACTAGGTTGAGACTCTAAAATATTCAAAGCTTGCATAACACGCTCAACCGCAAGACCGACCATCATAACCGATGCTTCTTCCATACCCTCTGGTCGCTCATGCGCCTCGCGTAAATTTAACGCAGGGAAATTCATGATTGAAGATTCTTCGTTAATAGTGCCGCTATCAGAAAGCACAGCTTTTGCATTTTTTTGCAGGTGATTGTAATCATGGAAACCAAGTGGTTTCAATAATTGAATGTTTGGGTGAAACTCTAACCCTTGTACCTCAATTCGATTACGAGTACGTGGGTGTGTTGAGACAATGACAGGCAGATTGTAATGCTCAGCAACCCGATTTAACGTTTCTGCTAACTTAGTTAGTTGTTTAGGAGAATCGACATTCTCTTCACGATGCGCGCTAACGACAAAGAATTGACCTTTCTGTAAACCTAAACGAGCAAGAACATCAGATCCATCTATTTGAGTCATATAGTGATTTAACACCTCAAACATAGGACTACCGGTTTTAATGACACGATCTGCAGGTAAACCTTCAGCTAACAAATAGTCACGGGCAATAGTGCTGTACGTAAGATTAATATCGGACGTGTGGTCGACAATACGACGATTGGTCTCTTCAGGTACTCGTTGGTCAAAGCATCGATTACCTGCTTCCATATGGAAAATCGGCACCTTACGACGTTTTGCAGGAATAGCAGAGAGACAAGAGTTAGTATCACCAAGCACAAGCATCGCTTCTGGTTGCACCTCTTCAAGAACTTGATCAACTTTAATTATCACTTGCCCGATGGTTTCTGCAGCATTCTTACCTGCCGCATTCAAGAAATAATCCGGTTTTCGTACGCCTAAATCGTCAAAAAACACTTGATTGAGCTCAAAATCGTAGTTTTGCCCCGTATGAACCAAAATGTGTTCACAGTGCTCATCCAATTTTGCTAATACACGGGACAAACGGATAATTTCAGGGCGCGTACCAACGACAGACATGACTTTTAATTTTTTCATTTTGCTTTCTCTAGAATAATTATAATGGCTTGGCAAACGTATCGGGAGCCTCACGATCAAAGATCTCATTAGCCCACAGCATTACGATCATTTCTTCATCACCAATATTAGTTATGTCATGTGACCAACCAGGAACCGTTTCAACTATTCGAGGAGAGCGACTCTCAGTTTGCAACTCATAACGCTCACCAGTCGCAATATGTTCAAATTTGAAGAGTGCTTTTCCCTTAACTACAAGAAACTTCTCGTTTTTTGTATGATGGTAATGACCGCCACGAGTAATACCAGGGTGAGCAGTAAAGAACGAAAATTGTCCAGCATCTTTAGTTTTTAGCATTTCACTAAAAACACCACGCTCATCACCATAGCTAGGAATGGCATAACTAAATTGTGCTGGTGACATATAGCTAAGGTAAGTGGAATAAAGTGCTCTACACAAACCAGAACCCACATTTTCAGTGATCAAACTATCACGACTATCTTTAAACGCACCTAATAGATCGGCAACCTCACCCACTGTGGTTAGATACTCTGGCAATACACGCTTAAAACCGCTACCTGAGGAACCGTCGAGAAGCGAAACTAAACTATGACAAACATCGTCAATGTAAACCAAAGTTACTGGAGCCGAGGGATCATTAATACTGATATCTAAATCATTAAGCGTGTTGTAACAAAAAGTGGCCACAAAAGAATTGTAGTTTGGACGACACCATTTACCAAAAACATTCGGAAATCGGTAAATATAATAAGAGACGTCTGTATTTATACCATATTGTTCAACCGCTTGCTCTGCTAAACGCTTACTTTGCCCATAAGCGTTATCACGTTCGGCTTGCGTAGAAGAGCTAATAACCAAGGGCACTGGTTTATCAAACTGTTTCAGTTGCTCAGTAATAAAGCATGTTAAGTCTGCATTCCCTTGTTGAAACTCTGTTTCATCTTTTGGGCGATTGATACCAGCTAAATGATAAACAAAGTCAGCTTCGCTGAGAAACTGTGCAAGCTCTTCTCGAGATGTTTCACGATCGACTTCCACAATGTCTTGATGGCCATGCTCACGCAGCATGACACAGAGGTTTTTACCAATAAAACCTTTTGCACCAGTGACAACAATTTTCATTTACACACCCTCGGGAACTACTAGGCTGCCGGCCTCAATATCTGCGATGAAATCCAGCTTATGAAGCAGCTTGACCATGCCATCCACATCTAAACGCTCAGTATTGTGTGAATTGTAATCTTCAATAACAGACAAATCTTTTTCGCCTTCCTCATTGTACTTAGAGTAATTGAGGTCGCGATTGTCAGACGGAATTCGGTAATAACCGCCTTGGTCTTCAGCGACAAACATTTCTTCACGGCTACATAAAGCTTCATAGAGCTTCTCACCATGACGGGTACCAATGATATTAACTTGATGATTAGGTTTATCAGTGATTTTTAGCAATGCTTTTACAAGAACATCAATCGTAGCAGCGGGGGCTTTTTGCACAAAAATATCACCATTCGAACCATGTTCAAAGGCATGTAAAACGAGATCAACAGCATCATTCAACGTCATCATAAAGCGAGTCATATTGGGATCCGTGACTGTGATAGCTTGATCATTAATGATTTGACGTAAGAACAACGGAATAACAGAACCACGTGATGCCATGACGTTACCGTAACGCGTTGCACTGATCACTGTTTTTGCAGGATCAACATTACGAGATTTAGCCACTATCACCTTTTCCATCATAGCCTTAGAAATACCCATGGCATTAATTGGATAAACCGCTTTATCGGTACTTAAACACACCACTCGCTTAACTTGGTTAGCAATAGCGGCCTCTAAAACATTTTCGGTGCCAAGCACATTGGTTTTAACCGCTTCCATTGGGTAAAACTCACAACTCGGCACCTGCTTTAACGCCGCAGCATGATAAATAAAATCCACGCCACGAGTAGCATTTAATATACTGTTATAATCTCGCACATCACCGATATAAAATTTAAGCTTAGGATGATTGTATTTTTTGCGCATATCATCTTGCTTTTTTTCATCCCGACTGAAAATACGAATTTCAGCAATATCAGTATCGAGGAAACGATTCAATACAGCGTTACCAAAAGAACCTGTACCGCCGGTAATAAGCAAAATTTTATCGTTAAACATAAAAAGACCTTAATGAAATTTACAGATGATAAAGAGCAAGCATTTCGTCTACAAAGTTATCTTTATCGAAACTTACAGGTAACTTACCCATGGCGAATGGTTGCAGCGACAAATTTTTTACCACCTCGAACACTGCCTCCACATCACCTTTAGCAACCACAAATCCATGCTCAGCGCTCACAGATTCAGTGCTGCCACCGGTGTCATAAGTAATCACGGGCGTGCCGCAGGCGATAGCCTCCAGGTTAACAGTTGGGTAGTTATCCTCGTAAGTTGGATTAAAAAAAACATCAGCCGCAGAATAAAGTTCGGCCAATTCGATGGGGTTGTCGGTGCGGTGAATCCCGATGATATTACTAGGCAGTGTTTTAATTTTATCTGGCGTTAACCCTACCATTACCAACCGATAGTTAACCGGTAGCATTTTAGCGAGGGAAATAAAATCATCAAACCCTTTACGCGGCGACCACACTGAAGCAGCGCCTATAATCAGGAATTTATCAACCAAATTATGTATAACTCTAAAGTCGCTCTGGCGAGGGTGAAACACAGCTAAATCAATACCATTATTTACCACTTGTACAGGATAGTCTTTTAAATAAGATTGCTTCACCAAATCTGCCAACCAACGCGATGGTGTAACTATGGTTAAATCCTTGACACCAGTAAATGCAACTTTCTTACGCTGATAATTATTTTGGGAATTATCTAACACATTGCTGACAGGGTAAGAATTTTTTTGTGGGCAACTAAAGCATTCCGTTTTCCATTTTTCGCAACCACAAAAATCAAAATATGCGCAGTGACCAGTAAACGCCCAGCAATCGTGTAGCGTCCAGAACACTTTAATTTGAGGGTTCCGTTTTAGATAAACAAACAGTTGCTCAACATTAAGATAGTAACCGTGAATGTTATGCAAATGTACAATATCAGGCTGCAAATCATCAATTTTTTTAATTGCTAGTTTCGTCGCTTTGATGGAGCAAAAACCGTGGTTATCAAATATCCGTGTTTGCAATGCGTGACTGTAAAAATCTAGTTTACTGCTGACTTTTATAGCACTATCGCAAGATCTTGCCTCACCACGGCCATAAATAATGCAACTTTTAATGCCTTTAGCTTGCATCGCCACATGGATATCCGTTGCAATACGGCCTGTGCTTCCAATGCCACAAACTGAGTTTATTTGAATAATTTTCATATTAATTTTAATTTAAGTAATAAAACAATGCCTTATGAACAGCACGTGAGGAAAAAACAACAAAAAAGGAATAACATAGAAAAAACACATGTAATTTACAACAACCTTTGTTTAAAAATCATACAAGGAGCCATAAAAAAGATCTGCTCAAAAAAACTATATGTTGAAAGCAGCTCAAACATAGTTGAGCTGAATAAAATAAAAAGATAAAAAATATAAATACTAAAAAAAATAACTTACAATGTCTACTGTTAACTAACAAAAATAAAAATAAACCATTAGCCAAATAAAACTTTTTATAAAAACCTGCTCATACACTACCATTAGCGAGTAAAAATCAACATCCTGAAGAAAATTGCTTTTTGCCCTCCCTAAAAGAGAGCCTATATTTAAGAGTTAGCTGACCTTGTTCTTGCCTTCCGAAGTATCTTGTTGTATTGCATGCCTTCGAATGATTTATTCGTCAATTCCAATTGAATCGGCAAAGTTGACTCTCTGTAAAATGTTCTCACTAAAATTTATTTTTCATAGATAAGGAAACTTATTGAAAACTCACAGGGCGGTTAAAAATTTCTACGCCACATAAAATTCGAACATTGATTTCTTGGAAAGGACATTAACCACTACATATCAGTGGTTAACTTAAACATTTGACCCTATTACTTTGCTCCTGATTCGATGGCAATAAACCTGATTACACCTATAAACCTCTGCTTAGACATTTCCATTCAATAACCAAAACAGATAACTAGGAGTCCAAAATAAATAAAATTGATATCGCCAGAACACATGAAATGCTTGCTCGTATCTACTCATGTTATTGTTCTCTTTTGACTTCGCTAAAAATCATAGATGCATTTAACATGAGTAGGAATACAGGCAAGACAGCTATTAATAAGAAACCATGCAGTGGAATAGGTAGTTTAAAACTAAAAATAAACTACTTTCCAGCCACTATCCAAATATTAACCGACTAAAAACAAGCTCACAATTGTAGAAATTACAGAAAGTGACATAGAAGTCGATAGTTGGACTTTTCTGAAGCTCTTAGCTAGAATGCACAAAACTAAAGATAACGTATTTATATAAATAAACATGTTAACGAGATTAGGAGTTCTATATCTTCTTAAAAAGATTCTAAAAATTGATAAAATGCAAACAAATAAATTCTAAAAATCTTCTATACATTTTATTAATGCGCCCGCCATAACGTCTGGGCTTCTCTTTTCTCTATAATAGTCAAATGCCTGCACACCCATCGCCTTAAATACTTCAAGCTTAGATGATGCTTCTGAAAACAATTCTACAAAATCATCCGTACTATCTAGCAAATAGCCGTTAAAACCATTTATTATATTTAATATTTCACCACCTGTGTTGGCATCTTTACAGGTTACAAACGGTACACCGTAACTCATGCTAGTCAAAACACTTAAACCTGCTTGTTGTGGTGAAACTGCAAAAATTGCACGTTCAAAATAAGCTTTAAGCTTATCACCGTCATAAATAGGACCTGTCAATTCGATATTATTCTCCAAGCCAATGTCTACCACATAAGACTTCAAGTCTTGAAATAATTCCCCACCACCGACTATAACAAGCTTTGGCAAATCTAATGGATTTATTCTGTAGGCATGAAAGTAGGATTCAATTAAATCCTCAACACCTTTTGCCTTATATAAAGTACCAACGAATAATATTATATCTCTTTTACTTACTAAATTCATAGGGACTATATTATCAATTGTATTGTGTGCTATATACATTTTTTGGGGATTAAATTTCTTTGCTAAAAACTTTTCCACTGGCACAGAAGAGTAAAAAATTAAGGCGTCTGCATGTGAGGCTATATATGTTCTCAACTTTGAAGGGGTATTTTCAGCATTAAATTTTTTAGTATATGAACCTGAAACACCAATACCCCACAATGCTAATTTGTATTTTTTTTTAATAAAACAAAGAAGCATAAACTGCAACAGTCGAAGATCCATTAATCCAATAACAACATCAAAGCTTTTTAAAAAACAGAAAAAACCTTTTATTTTAAATAAAAAGAATGGTCCTATTTCCACAAGCGGAACTTGAACTGTTTTGAAAGAATAGTTACGGTCTGGCAAAGCACCTTTACTATATACAATTGTCAAGTCACAGTGTTTTGCCAGTCTATCTAAAATTGGCAACCTGTAATGCGACAACTCAACATAAAATAGTACAACTTTTTTCATAACTTCTCAACCTACGAAACCCTGAAGATTCAAACTAAATAAAAGTTAAAACATATTTATAAGCTAAAAGAGTTAGCTTGAGAATAATTTTTTATCTACAATCCTAGAAAGTAAAAAAACTAAAGACCATGCAAAAATAACCCCCAAAGTATTTGAGACTCCTGTTACTAAGTCTCCACGCAGAGTAATAAAAAAAAGTGCGCTTAAAATAAAATAAGCTAAAATTTGCAATTTTAACTTGGCCTTGAGCGCAAGGATATTAAACTTTAAAAGAAGGTAAAAATATGAATCAATTTTACTTGAAATAAAACCCAATAAAATTGCAAATAAAACCGCCCCCAAAAAACCAAAATTTATCCAACCTTCCGCATATATGTTAGCGCTCATATTGGTAAAATATGCACCGAGCCTTTGCCCGATTTCGACTCCAGAGCTTACTGGTTTTTGTCCCCAGATACTCCTTGGAACCCAAAACAAAAAAACCATAACAAGCTGTTCTCCGTAAGTTATAATTTCATGTGCTATTACTTGAGCAAAGGTCTGAAAGGAGTCAAAGTGCCCTTCAACAAAAAACTTTAAATCACCTGCTGTAATTAATATAAATCCGTCATCACTGTTATAACGACGAAATGAATTGAGTAATGGAAATATGAAAAGCAATGATAGAATCAAAAAATAGAAATATGATAAACCTTTTTTTAACCGCGGCACAAAAACAAAAATTATTGGTATATACAGAGATGCTGCAACAAATCGCGGTAGAGAAGTAGGGAATGCAACAACAACTGCAACCACAAATAATAACAACAATTTAATTTTAGACTTATAACCATACAATAACACAAAGCTTAAAAACAAAATCATCGGTATAGGCCTAATAAACCTTTGTATGATAAGTTTTTGTGGCCCCCATTCCTCGTTGGTATCTTGGAAATCGCCGCCACGAAAGAACAGTGATACTATATTATTATTCATATCTTCAAAAACGACAATAAAACATATAGCTCCTATAATAATACTGAATATAAAAAAAACATTATTTTTGTATTCAGTATTTTTTTTTAATTCCAATACTTGCTCTGGTATAATGTTAACATGCCCTCTTTTTTTAAAAACCTCATATGAGATTGCGTAAAGTAAATTCAAACCAAAAATAAATATCCCTGCATACATTATGTCTGAATCAGTCAAAGCTGGCATTCCGACATAACTTCTGACATTAAACTCAATCTCAATTATTGGCACCATTCCAAAAAAAAGCAATGAGAACACCCAGTATGACTGATTAAAAAAACCTCTAGAGAACGAAACAAAAACAAATGACTGAAGAATAATTGCGATAAAAACGAAACCGAAATCATATGGTATTAATGTCTGGCAACGTATTATAGACACTAAAATTAATACCCAACAATAGCTGAAAAACAATACTATAGGATTACCTGCTATTTTCATCATCTACCAGCTCTTAAATTTCCATTTGAATACATTACAAAGTTAAACTCGTTTGAGGAATATCACCTCTGACAATAAAATCCTAACTAACTGACATCTTAAAGCACTTCAAGTTTAAATATTATCATGCATCAAAAAGTCCTTTTAATCTTATCACACTGAAAAGATATAACAAAAAGTAAATCAAGCTAATAGTAAAACCTGCTATAGCAATAGAGTACAACCCTAATTTGCTTATTAAAAAATAAACAATTGCAATAAAAAGTATCGCAGTACCGGACGATAATAAAATTATATACTTATTTTTACCTAAGTATGAAAAATAATAATTCATAGCAATACTAAATACAAACAAAGATGAGTTAATAAAAAGTGATGTCATCAATAAAAAATCAAACTCATATTTACCTCCAAAATACGTAATGAAAAAATAGAACGACAGGCTGATAAAGTAAAATATTACAGTAAGCTTGAGTGACGTAACACAAAACTCTGTTGTATTTTTTTTCGCTTCAATCATATCAGTTGCCCGATAAATTCTTACCTCATACTTTTGTGCATTAAAAGAAAAAATGAACGCAACAGAAGAACAAAAAATGGATATAAAGAAGTAGCTAGCTAATACAGATTCACCTAAGTTGGAAGAAACAATAAATCGATCGCCTAATTGAGTTATTTGCGCTACACCACTCTGTAGAAACAATGGTAAACCAAAACTAAAGAGTGAAAATATCTTATTAAAATCTGTTTTAAAAGATGCTCTATTCAAGGGAAGAGGTTTAACAATGAACCATATCACTATCACCAATAGTGCAGAAAAAAACTCAGCATAAAGATAAACTGTTATTGATAACTTTATTGATAAGAAGACCATTACAAGAACAAAACGGGATAATGTAATTCCTACTCTGAGAACGGAAAAAATGAAGAAATCATTTGTTGATCGCGCATTACTTACTAGATTATTAATTTGTACATTCAATAAAACAATAAGCATAATAATTGGACTTAAATCAAAAAGCAAAACCGTTGACAAACCTATTATGATAGCTGCGATTATTGATAGGATGTTAGCATAAAAAAACGCTGTATGATCACAATGAGCATACATCAAAATTGCACGCTGTTGGCCAAAACCACCTAGCGTAGTCACTATAATAATAGAACTGTAAACTAATACGATTTGGCCAAATATTTCTGGTTCGGCAAATAATGCAACAATAGGTAAACATCCCCAGTTGATCATACGACTAATAATTTCAACAAATCCGAAATTATTAGCTCGAAGTTTTCTTATGATTATCTCCATTTATTATTACCACCGAGTCCCAGTACCGTTGTAGTCAACTGCCATTCATTTTCAGGTACATTTTTTAACAACTTATATCTGAAGTAGCTATCTTAGTTATTTCATTAAGCACATATTTCAAGTCAGTTTTGTTTAATGTAATAACCGTACAAAAATAACACTCTGAGAATTCATTATATAATAGCAAAATATTTTCATGTACAAATAAGATTAGTAAGTTCATTTATTAAGAATAAATACTACTTTTATTAACACTTCAAACTAAAACTATCAATAAAATAATCTTATTCGATTATTTCTATTAGTTTTACTAACTCCTGCGCTCCATAAGTAGATAAATGATTTGCATCAAAATACATTGATTTGGAATTTTTTACAGCAAAACAATTGTCTTCGTCACATAACACAGCGCTTGGTTTCAAAAAGTGCACATTACTTAAATAGCTGCCATTATTAAAACGCCTCATTATAAACTGATTACGTGAATTATAGTATTCACGACTTACTCCATTAATATTATCAACTTTTTGAATTTTTAAGAAAGCTTTACTGACGATTTTTTTAATGGGCATACCTAATTCAGGGACTGGGTAGAAAACAAATACTCGCTTTTTATTTTTGGCCAAAATACTTATCATTGAATCAATAGACTCTGCCATATTTAACACACGTTCTGATACAACATAGTCTTCTATTAATGGATATGAATTTATATTATCCCCAAAAAATGCTCCTGAATATCTAAAGATAATAACAACATTTTCAATTCTATCATCATCTAAAATTGTTTGTACTGACTCATTTAACCATTTAGTACAGGTACTAAATGTTTCCTTTTTCTCATATGAAGGTAAACATCCAGAGAAACTGAAATGTTTCACACCTTCATCGATTTTTTCTAATTTTTTAGCCAGTTCATAAGACAGTTCAACCGCATGACTATCCCCAAGTGTTGCCCATCGAACATTCGTACTAAAATATTCGCAAGATTCGCTAGGGAGTTTATATGAGCTTATATGACAAGTTTCTCTATAAGGGCTTGAAATAGATGTATTATTTACTTGATTAAAAGCATCTGGATACCGAGATGGTAATCCATCAGATAGAATAGCAAATGCAGACACTATAAGCACAAGGGCTAATAACACAAGCGGCTTAGTAATTAAAACCCAAAACCGTCCAATTGTTTTAACCGCATTGCACTCAATCAGGTAGTAGCTAGCTATACCACAAAGAATTGATAACGGAACACCGACTATCCACCAACTTTCATACGAATGATAATAACCAAACACGACTATCGGCCAATGCCACAAATAGATAGAGTAAGACCACTTACCAATATTACGAAATAAGAAGTTGTTTGTAAAATAGCTATTATTGACATTGGAGATTAATACTAAATATGTGCCAATGATGGGAAGCAAAGAATAGCTGCCAGGCCAAGCCATTGAGTTATCGATAAAAACGTATGAAAACAGGATAATCATGACGCCAACCGATTGTAAATATCGACTCCAGGTAGTATTAAATACTAGAGGAAAAACACACGCAATCCCTCCGATAGTCATCTGCCACGCTCTAGTTGGAAGCATGTAGTAAGCTGCATTAGGCAAATGATACGAGGCGTAGAGACTTATTATAAAGCTTGAAAGAGTGCCTACAAACAAGGCAAACTTAATTCCTTTGTCTTTAAATATTTTATAAAGAAAACTTAGAACTAAAGGATAAACAATATAGAATTGCCACTCTACTGATAGCGACCACGTATGTAATAGCCATTTATCATGCGAAGCAGCATCAAAATATCCAGCTTCGCGGTAATAAATTAGGTTAGATAGGAATGTAACACTTGCCAAAACGTGATTAGATAATGTAATTAAATCTACCGGTGGCAGAGTTAAAGCACCAAAAATCATCAATGCCAAGCACATAAATGAAAGTGCTGGAGTTATTCTTTTGAATCGGGCTTTGTAAAAATTTAATGTTCTAAAATTTTTATCTTTTAATCCTTTTATAATAATAGCCGTCATTAAATATCCGGAAATTACAAAAAAGACATCTACACCAACAAATCCACCAGACAATGTCATTGGTGAAAAGTGGAACCATAATACACCAATAACCGCGATTGCTCTAAGGGCGTTAATATCAGATCTAAACTTCAAGAATTACTCCAGCAATGAAGACTTACCAAATACCTTTAGTATCAACAATTATGCCTGAACTAACATTTAATGTTTTAAATTCTGCATGATCCACCAGCATAAGATGTATGTCAGCACATTTAAGAGCTGACTCAGTTGATACTAACTCTAAATTACAAAGGAATTCAGGTAGTACACTAATATTGGGTTCGACAGTAATGACAGTTCCGTTGTGGATTTGGGATATTCGTTTAGCAATATGTAAGGCAGGACTTTCTCTTAAGTCATCAATATCAGGTTTGAATGCAAGACCATAACAGGCAATCGTAATGTCTTTCGTAGTCTTCTCAGGGTTGGCTTGTAAAAAGTCTGCAATAGCTATTTTTACCTTTTCTATCACCCAATCAGGTTTGCTATCATTCACGACACGAGCCATGTGGGTTAGACGAGCTTCAGCAGGTGTTTTAGATACGATAAACCAAGGATCAACCGCAATACAGTGACCGCCTACACCAGGCCCAGGCTGTAGGATATTTACACGTGGGTGGCGATTAGCAAGACTAATCAATTCCCACACATTGATATCCAGTTTATCGCAGATCATTGATAACTCATTGGCGAAGGCAATTTGGACATCTCGAGAGCTGTTTTCAGTCAATTTGGCCATTTCAGCAGTGCGGGCGTTAGTGATAATGCAATCACCCTCTACGAATATTTTGTAAAGCTCAACCGAGCGATTAGAGCAGGTTGCAGAAATACCACCAATTACACGATCATTCTGCACTAGTTCACGCACTACATGACCTGGCAATACACGCTCAGGGCAGTGAGCTACATTTATATCCGCAGCATCTGCCACAGTTTGTGGGAAAGATAAATCTGGTCGAGCAGCCGCAAGCCACTCGGCTACTTGCTCTGTAGCACCAACAGGGGAAGTGGATTCTAAAATCACTAAATCGCCTTTTTTGAGCACGGGGGCAATACCACGGCAAGCAGATTCAATATAGGTTAAATCAGGGGCAGGAATTTCGCCTTCGGCGCAAGGTAAAAAAGGTGTTGGTACGGCGATTAAAAAGGCATCGGCAGGCTCCGGTATCATAACAGCTCTGAGATAGCCTTCTGTCACGGCTGCATGCACCAACATATCAAGCTCTGGTTCAACGATATGAATTCTTCCTTGGTTGATGGTATCTACTGCATGTTTATTAACATCCACACCAATTACGTTGACCTTGCGCGAGGCAAACATTGCCGCCGTAGGTAAGCCAATATAACCAAGACCAATTACTGAAATTGTTTTGAAAGACATGTTAATTCCAACATTTATTTAATTAATTTATGTAAAATTCTTTGACAAGCTTGACCATCACCATAGGGATTATGTGCAAAGCTCATTTCGGTATATGCGTCGATATCATTGAGTAATACCGAAAGGCCAGATACGATTTTATCAACATCTGTGCCCACTAATTTAACAGTCCCAGCAGCTATAGCTTCGGGTCGCTCTGTAGTATCACGCATAACTAATACAGGTTTACCTAAAGAAGGTGCTTCTTCTTGAATGCCGCCAGAATCCGTTAAAATAATATGGCTGCGCATCATCAGATAAATAAACGGCAGATACTCTTGAGGCTCAATCAAAATGATATTTTCGATACCGCCTAAAATGCGGTTGACTGGCTCACGGACATTGGGGTTAAGGTGCATTGGATAAAGAATTTGAACATCAGGATTGGCTTTAGCAGTGATAGCTAAAGCTTCACAAATTCGTTCAAAACCACCACCAAAACTTTCACGTCGATGGCCCGTGACTAAAATCAATTTTTTATTTTCATCTAAAAATGGAAACAGTGCAGCTAAAGTATTTTTTAGTTCGCTATTTTGTTCAATCTTGGCTTTTACCATTAGAAGTGCATCAATTACTGTATTACCAGTAACAAAAATATTTACTTCAGTATAATTTTCTTGAAGTAAATTTTGTTTAGATGTTTCGGTAGGTGCGAAGTGGTATTTGGTTAAGGTACCAGTGAGCTTGCGATTTGCTTCTTCAGGCCATGGTGAATATATGTTGCCAGTTCGCAGACCTGCTTCAACATGTCCGACATCAATTTGCTCGTAATATGCAGCTAAGCTTGCTGCAAATGTAGTCGCTGTATCACCATGAACTAACACAACATCGGGTTTAAATTCTTGCAGAACTGGTTTTAGCTCTAGCAAAATACGAGCTGTAATATCATTTAATGTCTGCCCAGCCTTCATCAGATTTAAATCATAATCTGGAGTGATATCAAATAATGACAAAACTTGATCTAACATTTCACGATGCTGGGCCGTTACACAGACTTTTGCTTCGAAACGATCATCTGAAGCTAATGTATGAACCAATGGAGCCATTTTTATTGCTTCTGGACGTGTACCAAAAACCGTAAGAACTTTCTTTTTCGTCATTACTTCAGACCTTATTTAGAACAATTTCTAAAAAAGAAATTGAAATACTACACATTTTATCTCAGCCTTCCAAACCAAGCTAAGACACTTTTCATCCATTTTGAGACAGCTGCTCTTATTTCTAAGTAAGCACCATCACTTGTAAAGCCTAGGTTTTACTGTTCTTCAGCTGTTTTTCTAAAAACTGTCCCAATAGGCTCTTTTCTCATAAAATATCTTACCAATACGAACATCACACCTAACATACCGCCGAGCATAGTGCCTAATACGCAAATCAATGCACGCTTCGGTTTAGCCTTTTCTTCTGGCGCTAATGCAGGATCAAGCGTTTTAAATACGTATTCATCGCGCACTTCGGCAAACATAATCGTTTTAGCTTGTTCTTCCACCAACTTATAAAGAATCGATTTAATATCGGCGACATTGGTTAAGGCGATTTGCTTATTTAAAAACTCACTACTCCGATTGGCTTCTGCTACATCACGCTCTTTCATCGCTTTATTAATGTCTTGAACGAGCCATGTCACCCACTGCTGAGCAACAAAAGGAGAACGATGTTCAACTGCAATAGTGACTAAGCTTGTCTCTTTATCTTTAGTCACCACCAATATTTTTTCGAATACCTTAAAGGCTTCTTGCATGGAAGGCTCAGGTTGGCGTGGTGGCTTGACATCCCTTACCCATGTTTGATTGTTCACATCATAATCATCTTCATCGTAGATAACGCGATTGTTCTCACGGTCCCACTTTTTTGCCGCCATTAAATCGGCAAGAATATTATGCTTTTTAATAAAATCACTGGCAAATTGACGGGATTTTAATACCTCAATCGCCATTTGGGTTTTATCAACGCCCCCTTTACCACGGAGGTTAACTCCTGCAAGGCTAGCTAAGCCGCCAAATTGAGATGCCAAGGCACTTAGTCCACCACCTTGCTCTTCGGATGCTGGTGCAAGCAAAGCTTCAGATTTGTAGATATTAGGTTGTTTAATGGCAAATACCACCGCGCCAATGGTAAATACTGCAGTGATGGCTATGATGAGCCATTTGCCTTGCCAGATAACGGCAAATAGCTCTCGAAGATCAATTTCGTCGTCTGCGGGTCGCTGGATAGTTGAAAACTGTGCATCTTGCCTATACTTGTTTATTTCATTGGACATTTAAAACTTATCTCGTTGTGTGAGTTCTCGAATACGGTTGACGGGTTACCGTTGACGGTTGACAGAACGCTTCGCTTACAGATAACGGTAAAAGCAAAGCTAAGAACGTTGACGGAACGCTTCGCTCACAGATAACGGTAAAAGCAACAAATAATTTGTTTTCCGTAAAGGGCGAAGCCCGTTCCGTTATCCGTAAGTCACGTAGTGACGTTCCGTTATCTTAGTAACATCCGTGAGTCACGTAGTGACGTTCTGTAGCCGCAAAGCGGCGTGCGCTTATTTATTTTCTGAATTTCGATCTTTAATCGATTTGATTAGCCCAGCTAACATTGCAGATAATCTTTCAGTTTTTATTAGTAATTCATCAACATAATTTGGCTCTAAATAACCAATATCTTTACCAATCATTGCTTGGGTAATCAATTCAGCTAGCGAAGCTTTTGCAATATATAAAAAATGTATTTGCTCTTTTGCACCATACCGCTCCATCCCCTCCGCAATATTTGACGGAACTGAAAGTCCTGACCGAGTAATTTGATCTCTGAAGCCCCAATCTCGGAGGTCTTTTGTTGCTATATAAATAGAAGATGATAATTCGTAACTAAGTTGCCAGACTTCTAGCTTTTGAAACTTCATATCCTCTCCTTGGAAAAATTTGAAACCAATCACGGTTGACGGAACCGGAAACGTTGACTGTTGACAGAACGCTTCGCTTACAGATAACGGTATAAGCAACAAGAAATTCGCTTACCGTAAGGGCGCAGCCCATTCCGTTATCCGTGAGTCACGTAGTGACGTTCTGTAGTCGCAACGCGGCGTTCCTAGCTCCTTAGTTCTACAGCCCAGAGATTACCGATACAGCAATTGCAGTATTATAAATAATGCCCGTTATCTGTGACCATAAGGTTAGGTTATCTTTATATTCAGTATCTAGTGGTACAACTATGGTATCGCCTGGTTCCATCGCACTACCGCCATTAAACCAAAAAGATGATTCAGGCATTTGGACTGAGCCATCAGCTTTCAGTACATAAGAGCGTGATTCATCGGCACGTTTACGCGCTCCGCCGGATAAAGCCAGATATTGATCGAAAGTCATACCTTGCTTGTATCTGTGTGTACTTGGGTGTTGCACTTGGCCCATGACAGAAATCGTTTGATTGGTCGGTGGAATGTACAAGGCATCGGCATCCTCAAGCATAAGGTTTGCGCTATCAATCCCTAATTCTATGGCATTAATATCAACAACTAATCGACCCACCGTTTTGACATTCTCAAGCTCATTGAGCATCTGCTGTGAATCGTTATAACCAATAGTTGGGGTATCTTTGGTCAACGCTTTCGCAGCTATCTCTCGGCGTAATTCATCTGCAAGTTTTGATAATTCAAGCTGCTCTTTATCCTTTACCGATTTACGTAAAAATACCGCACTGCGAGGAGCCGCATCGCTCGTCAAACCGCCAGCACGAGCAAGAACATCCTTTAAGCTTTCACCGCGTTGAATGCTATAGGTACCGGGGAACTTGACTTCCCCTTTAATGGTTACCCAACGAGTCTCTTGCCAATCTGGAAGGGTGCGAACCGTTAGAATATCGCGGCTTTGTAGCTTAATATTTGCAGATGGATCATTTTGCATTACGCGGTCTAAGCTCAGCTGCACATGCTCAACTGACACCCCATTTTGCTCTGATACTTGTTGCCGAGTTAATTCCGCTGCAAGGGTATAAGCGCCTTCCTCTAAACCACCGGCAGCGATAAGTAGCTCTTTAACATCAGCATTAATCGTGATGGGATATTGGCCAGGAAAACGTACATTTCCATTAATACTGACCAACTTAGCAGCGTCGCCAAAACGGCTTTGCTCTCTCAGCTTTTGAATTATTGGCTTTAGTAACGCTTCGCGGTCTGCATAATCAAACACTATGATTGAATCACGCGGATTCAATTGAGGATTGTAGTGTGATTTAGGGTCACCTATTGCGCGTCCGAGGGCAATACGCTCAACTTGAATATCGCCGCGCTGATTTATCTCACGTACTAGTAAGGCATAATCTAAATCAGCTGAAATAGTGAGATCCCCCCAAATTGAAGGAAGTAAATCCGCAACTGTCAGACCTTTCGTCCATTGATACTTACCAGGTCGAACGACAGCACCAGCGACAGTAATCGCATTATCGATGCGGCTTGAAGCCGATCTTACATTTAAAAGATCACCATTTTTAACTAAGGTGTTTAAACCCGCATTTTCGGTTAAATCAACACTGATTACGGTTTTAACTGATTCGTTACTGAAACGCTCAACCGTACTTGCTTTAGGATAAGCGCCTGGGTTTAGACCACTCGCCATGCGAATAACATCGGCCATTGTTTCATTATTTTTGAGTTCATAAATAGCAGGACGACGAACCTCCCCCATCACACTCACTGAACCACCAGAAGATGGAATGAACACGACATCACCAGATTGTAAACGAATATCCCCAGAGGCATCCCCGCGAAGCAAAAGATCATATAAGTCTAAGTGGCCTACTGTTTTACCGGCACGCTTAATTTGAATGTTGCGTAAACTACCAATTTGGTTCACGCCACCAGAGATAAATAGGGCTTGAGTAATAGTCGATAAACTTGAAACTGTGTAAGAGCCTGGTTGGAAAGCATCACCTGCAACGAAAATGCGGATTGAGCGTAATTCGCCCATAGTGATATTTGATTCAATGCCGATCATGCTTTGGCTAATCTTTTGCTGTAATAATTCGCGCACCTCAGCAAAACTCAAACCAACCAGCGATATAGGCCCTAAATTAGGAAACTGAATGGCACCATCACGGCCCACTGTTAATGTGTATTGGTTATTTTCTTTACCGAACAACTGAACATTCAGACTATCACCAGGACCAATCATATACTCAGCAGGTACAGGTACATCGCTAACTGGCGCAAATGTACTTGGTGAACCCGCAAAGAGGTCGTAGCCAAAACGTTTGAGTTGATTTTCTTTCTTGTCTTCAATTGCCTCAACCGTAGATTCTGATTTAGTCGCTTGATTTAACTGGTCGCTCTCCGATTGATCAACCACATTATTTTTCGCCGCGCGCGGAGTCACTACTGTAGGATTTTCAACAACTGTCGCTGTAGCACCGGCCCCAGTTATCATTGAAGGGTCAACACCATATTGGCGTGCTAATCTTTCTTGTTCAGACTTAGGTAATGCTTTGAACTGCTCGATCATCTGCGGAGATGGCGTAATGGCATTAGCCTGCGCGCCCATCAAAATCGCGGCACTTATGCCTAGTATGATGATTTTATTGACTTGTCGTAGCACCAGATATCTCCGTTTATAAAAATGGGGGGCAAAACTTATTTTTTAGAATTTAGATGTAGCACAATTCGTTCTACGTTTGAGCAGTAAACAGCTTGAAGTCTTTACATAAACTGAAATACATAATGCCTTTCTGGCACGCTACCGATCCGCGTGGCGGCCAGAGGCCTTCGGCGTTCGCTTAACGAATGAAACTATTCATTCGATAAATATATCCCTATATAACTGCCAGTTCGGTATCCGTACCTCTCGTTCGAGGGCTCAACCTTCGGTTTCTCACCTTTCAGGCACGCTACCGCCCATAGATTGCGGCTTCTATATTGCCCTTCGCGTCGCGAAAATTCATATTTTTCAAGCAATAAAGCTATAACATTCTTTGATATAAAGAATGGCAAGGCTCTAATCCTTTAGTATTCCTAGCGAGTAACATCATCAAACTTGTGAGAAAACACGCCGAGCAATTTCTACTTTGGGTAAGCAAAAACAAATAGCTTAACTAGGCTAATTGTCGTCTTTGCCTCAATATCCACATTTAACACTTAGCTAGCCTCCACGATGGGCGACCAGATTATTAAAACATTATCACAACATTGAGTTTTACAAGTCTACTGTAAACTTTCAGTTTTAGCTGGTTAATTAACAAGCAAACACAAGGCATTTGTTCGAATTTTAAACAACAATTTATTACCAAACCAACCAACTATTTCAGAGAATCTGTAACTCATTGATTTATAGATTTTTCAATGATTTTTATTTATTGTAGGCAAAAAGCAATAATCACTAAAATAGCTAATGTCCTACAAAAACTTCATCTTAAGTCTGACAATGAAGTGTGATCCAACTCACTAAATACTAACCCGCTCAACAGTTTGTTCTGGCACTGTAACTGTCTTTATTTGTCCCATTATGTTGAATAGAACATGACAACGCTTGTTCGGGCATTTTTCTTGGAAAATACCTTCTAAATCAACAAATGGTCCATCAGTAAAACGAATTTTTTCCCCAGTTTTTAGCTCTGGTACTTCGGCTAATACCGTTTGGGAAGGCGTTAATTCTTTCATGCGAATGGCATGGATAATTCTGTCGTCAATGGGCGTCATTTTTTCTTGACAATTAACGATTCGATTCACACCACGAGTAGAGTGGACCTGCCTAACACTTGTTTGGCTTGGGTCGAAATTGATGAATAAATAATTAGGGAATAATGGTACACGACAGACTTGTTTCCGCCCGCGTTGAGATTTCTCTTCAGAGACCATAGGTAAATACGTCTCTAAATTTTGAAGTGCTAAGTTCTGTTGTGCTCTCGCTTCACTACGAGGCTTACAATACAAAAGGTACCATGCCTTCATACGCTAATCTCACTACCCTATTTTAAGTGACGTCCATTCACGGGCGGCAATCATAGCAAAGATGCTTAAGTCGATGGAAGCAGTTTTTCGCCGTTCTCTGACATCTCGCTCGGTATACATACAATGCGCACTTAGATTAGCGAATTCACATCTAAAAGCACGGTAATACTATATTGCTGATAATGTCACCACTTGGTTTACCAAAATTGACTTTGGTTGCTTTTAAGGGGTATATAAGGTGGGATTTTAGCGAAAATACTCATTTCACAGCTAAAAATATTACTTTTATTATAAAAACGTAACAATAACCCATACGTAACTAGCGGTTATTCAACAATTAATGAATGCATTAGTATGAATTGATTGCTGATTAAACCTGCAGGCGATATGGGGACGAGCAACAACCATTTTTCTGTGGTGACATCATCCTGTTTCAGGGGCCCACAGGCAATCACGAGCTTAAGGTGGAAGACTTCATGAGCGTAGCAAAACCACAAGGAACGATGCTTGGGCATCCTAAGGGATTGTTCCTGCTGTTTACAACAGAACTTTGGGAACGTTTTAGTTATTATGCAATGCGCGCCATTTTGGTGCTGTATTTAGTTGATAAAGTACAGAGTGACGGCGGGCATGGTCTAGGTTGGACTCAGGCTGAAGCATTATCACTTTATGGTACCTTCACAGGTTTAGTTTACTTAACGCCACTTATCGGCGGTTGGTTAGCCGATAACATTTTGGGCCAACGTAAAGCCATTTATTTGGGTGGTGCTTTAATGGCTGCCGGCCAATTCTTACTTGCCGCGCCGCATAGCTGGATCCCAGGTTTAGAAACAACGGTGTTCTATATCGGCCTAGGCACTCTTATCTTAGGTAACGGTTTATTTAAGCCAAACATCTCCACTATGGTGGGTGATCTATACGAAGAAGGCGACCACCGTCGTGATGGCGCATTTACAATTTTCTACATGGGCATCAACTTAGGTGCTGCACTTTCAGGCTTTATTGTAGCTTGGGCTTACACTAGCTTCGGACACGCGGCTATCGTTAACGGACAAGAAGTATTTGTTAACAACTGGCAAGCAGGTTTCTTCTGTGCTGGTGTTGGTATGATCTTCTCTCTAATTATCCAATTCTTGTTTGCACAGAAGTATTTAGGCGATATAGGCAGAGTGCCAGCCGCTAAGCTTGAAAAACAAAAAGCGGAAGAAAAAGGCGAAATACGTAAAGAACCACTCACAAAAGTCGAGCGTGACCGTATTAAGGTCATCATGGTAATGGGTTTATTTACTATTATCTTCTGGGCTGGTTTTGAACAAGCGGGCGGTTTAATGAACTTGTTTACAAACGAGTTCACCGATCGTATGGTCGGTACCTTTGAAGTTCCGACAACTTGGTTCCAATCATTAAACGCTATCTTTATCGTATTATTTGCCCCTGTGATTGCTTCTATCTGGATCCGCTTAGGTAAGAATGAGCCTAACTCGCCAGTGAAATTTGCCCTTGGTCTGTTTTTACTCGCGATCGGTTTCCTATTTATGATAGGCGCTGTAATGCAAATGGGCGGTGATGCATCAGTTAAATCGAGCATGTGGTGGTTAGTGGGCGCTTATTTCTTCCATACTATGGGTGAACTGTGTTTATCACCTATCGGTCTGTCTATGGTGACTAAACTGGCTCCACTGCGTATTGCCTCTTTGATGATGGGTGCTTGGTTCCTATTCGTTGCAGCCGCCAACAAGATTGGTGGTGTTGTCGGATCATTCATCGGCCATGGCGGAGAAAAAGAAGAACAACTAGCCAATGCAATGGCGATTTTCTCTGGTATTGCCATCACAGCAGCTCTCTCAGGCATTATCCTGTATTTTATGGCTGATAAGTTAGTGGATTGGATGCATGGCGCTGAGACTAAGCATCATACTGAAGCTGAAGCCTTAGAAGACGAAATAGCCGTTACCGCTGAGCATGAAGCAATAAAACGCTAATAAGCTCTGCGACTGTAAAAACAAAAACGCCTTACTAGCATTAGTAAGGCGTTTTTTTTATGTCGAATTTGGACTGAATACTGATTTCATTTAAGACGAACTAGAGGCTCAACTGTAGGAAGCCACCTTCCGGCATTGCGGCATCGTAAACCAACCCCTTAAATTTATTATCAAGCAAAGCCTGTTTATGTTCAGGCTCACTGGTCGCAATACACAACTGCTCTTGCGGTAAAATACTGCGGAACTGAATGCTCGGCTTACCCCAATCTAATACGCCCAGCTGTAGGCTCTCTGAAAGCGCTAGCGGGCTTAATCCCTCGTCATTACGCAGATAACAACGCAGTCCCTTCCCAGCCTGTGCGATAGCAGCACGGTACTTAGTTAGCTCAATGGAGACATAAATCATATCCGCTTTGATATCGAGTCCCGATTTAACTAGACGCTCGTTCAAATAGCTCATCATATTGAATGGTTCAATAATGCTTTGGCTTTGGCCATTTCGAAAATCTTTAAGCTTCTGATTAACAAAACTTCTCAGCAGAACACAGGCAAAAGCGGCTCGATTATCTTCGGGATATAAATGCGCCATATACATGATCAAGTGATCAGTGCCGACCATTGTTGAATCAATAAAGTAACTGCTAATGTCACTGTTTTTATACAAACTGTAGTCAACTTTGGCGGCAGGGTAACTGATGTTTGAAGCGGGGAATAATTGTTGCTGCACTTGCTTGGCCGCGGCAACACTTTGCTCAAGTAAAGCGAGGTTATCACTTAACTCTTGATGGGATAGGGCTTCAAAATCCGCGGCTTGGGTATCATCAATGTAGGAATTATGCAGGCTTTGCTTAATGGCTTGTTCGATGATGAATAAATCGGATACTGGCTTAACGAGATAATCACTGGCGCCAATCCTTAGGGCTTCAACAACGTCAGCCATGACATTATTACCTGAGATCACAACTGAAGGAACCAGTGGCGCTAACCTTGTCATTTCCTTAAGCATATCGAGCCCACCAAGCTTAGGCATGCTTAAATCTGCAAGAACAACATCAAAGTGCTGCGATTTGAAAAATGATAATCCTTCTTCACCATCACAGGCTTGTGTAACTTGCGCGCCTCTACTATCAAGAAAGCTTGCAACAATCTGCCTAAACACAGGATCATCTTCAACTAAAAGAACCGCAACACCATTTAACGCCATAAAAGTTCCTGAATAGAATTCATCGCATTGCCATTACTCAAGTGAACATACCGATAACGTTATTCGATAAGGCGAACACTTGCATACTAAAGACAAATGCTGTCAAGTACGGCCTATTGGTTACTCTAGCTCCTGCATATACTGTTCGAGTAACTCATCATCATCTTGTTTTTGAGGAACATTCCCATCATAGACTTTATAGTCCATGTGTTGTAAATACGCATCTTTGACAAAGGCATAGGGATCGAGTGCATTATCAACGAGTCGCTCTTGATCGATCGCAGATGCTCTGGAGTGAAGATTTTTAAGTCCCCATTTAACAATGGTTTGCCACATTGTTAGCTCAGACAAGGGAAAGTATAGACCATCAACCCAATCAGACGCGAGTTCTCGCACGACATAAGGACCCGCAAACGGTGCCATGAAATAAGGTCCATTGGGTACGCCATAATAACCAAGCACTTCGTTAAACTCATCTTGCTTACGGCTCATGCCCATCATATCTGCGACGTCAATGACACCTAATAGACCAACAGTTGTGTTAATCGTAAAGCGTCCACCCGCATTCGCCGCCCAGCCCCACTTTCCCTGCAGCACGTTGTTTACTAAGCTGCTCGGTTCTTCTAAATTCTGTACAAAATTATTGATGCCCGTTTTAGCAGGCATAGGAACGTAATCGTTGTAACCATGGGCAACAGGACGATATAAATATCTATCTAAATAGAGATAGTTAAAATCCCACATCGCACGGTTAAAGCCTTCGAACGGGTCGCGGGGATCATCATAGGTGATTTGTACCTTAGCAGGGGTTTCCTGCGGAATGGTATCTGATGCGGGTACTTCAGCCGCTTGCACTTTAGGCAACAGCAATAACCCCAAAGATAATCCCATCCATTTTAACTTCATATCGCTCTCTTAATATAAATGTACAGCTTAGGCAGCAAGTTTTCGCTAAAGTGACAATACAAAAATGACGATATAAAGATAATTCGTCTTAGTGGCATACTATCCAGTATGACAGTTCCGTTGTCACAAGGCGCATAAGCATACTTGGCAAAAAAAATTGGTCAATTGTTAATTTTACAAAACGAATGTATCGCCGAATAAACTATATAAGGTCTATAAATGGAGTCGATTCCACTTGTTAACAGTCGAACCCCGCAGTTACATACTGCGATGGCTCAAGCTGATGCTCTCAATGCTTCTCCGCGCCCTATTCCAGCTCAGGTGCAAACCTCGCCTGAAGGAGATAGTATTATTCTAAACGGTACAGAATATAATTTAAAGCTTGTTAACGCTCAGCAGCGGCAAATATTATTGACAGCGAATACTTTTCTAGTCACGCCTATTACGCAAAACACGCAACCAACAACCGCAGCGACTCAAAATCCCATCAACCAACTGCTTGCTCTAGCCACGCCTATTGCGTTGAAAGTTCCAGAGGCTGTTATCAATTTGGCGCAACAAAATGGCATATCTCAGGCACAGCTTTCGGCTCTTGCGGCTCGAACTCAAGGTTACCCATTACCGAACGTCACAATTATTAACAAAGAGTTTCAATTTGCTAATGGCACTGTTGTAGCACAAGATTCTGGACCTCAGCTGAATCAAGGAGAATTCTTAGCAAAAATAACCTTTCAGCAAGGGCGACCTATTTTATTACTCACCCCAATACAGAGCAAACTCGAAATCGTTATTGGGGCGCCAGTAAATGAAACTCAGGTTCCCACAAATAAATTGTCTTCTGACATTGTGATCGCCAAAGTTGAACCAGTTCAGATCATCGCTTCCTTTTTAAAAAAACTTGAAGCTATCGTTTTTTTACCTGAACCAACAAAACAAACGACTACAGCAAAGGTAGATGCACCGGAGACTAAGGTAAGCGGTAGAACAGCTCAACCACAAACATTAGATACAAGTACCGAAGGCATCAAAAACAAAAGCATAAACGATGCTGGCTTACCGCTTTCGAATACTAATAAAGGACTTGCCACAAACCTTAACAGCTCATTAGGCTCTTCAAGTTCACTCAATTCAC
>NZ_JAUOET010000034.1:0-43522 GCF_031932075.1 Shewanella sp. SP1S2-4 | reverse complement strand
TATTTCCTTGGGGCAAATGCTCAATTGCAAACGGTTCAGTTTGATTTAATACGGATAGTTAACCATGTGCGTATTACTGGCCTATTAGCATAAATACGCTTGTGTACTCGTTAATGGTTTCAATCCGATGGAGAGTTTAACATTATGAAATTGATGGTTGTTGGAGCGGGTAGGGGTCTTGGCCGCGCTTTTATTGAGGGATTATGTACTGCGGGTGACACTGTTATTGGCGTTTCACGCAGCCAACCCAGCGATCTCAATTTACCCGCCTGCGTTGAGGTCGAATGGATTAATGTAGACATGAGTTCGCCATTAGAAGCCGTTCGATTGATTGAGCAGCAAACTCCGGCGCAACTGGATGTACTCATTTATAATTTTGGAGTATGGGAACCTTCAGCCTTCACCGACGAGTACAGCTTCCTTGACGATGAGGATCAAAGTATTGTCGATATGGTCAATATTAATATCACGGGCACAATTATTCTGCTTAAGCGCTTGATCCCTAAATTACTCAACTCTGCTAAACCTCAGTTAATCCTTACGGGTTCAACATCTGGACTACGCCAAAGCGGGCGTCCTGAAGTGACGTTTAGTGCGTCTAAATTTGCTCTTACCGGTATAAGTGATGCATTGCGAGAGGGTTTCAGAGAAGAGGGTCTGGCTGTAACTTGCTTGCAGCTGGGTTATCTCAATACGGAGGATACGCTTGCAACATCCATTGACGAAGCTGCTCAGCGAGGCGATGGCACCCTTGTGCCAGTGCACGATGTTGTCAACCTTGTTCGAACTCTCCTGAGCTTGTCAGATGCATCTTATGTACGTGAACTGGTACTTCCGGCGATTCGTGATGAAAGATTTTAAGTCTTGATAAACAGTATTGAGCCAGCTGCGTTACATGCGCTGGCTCATGCTTTATGTCCGCTTTACCAAGTAACCATACCTTAGTTTAAGTACAGCCTCTTCCTTTCTGCAAATCCAACAAATCTCCCGTTTCAAACTTGACAATAAGTCAATTGTAAACAATTTTTTAACTTAGCATGTTTTCAGAAGGTAACTCTTCTTCTACCAGAATAGAATTAGTTTCACTGCAATAATGCAGGAATATCTTATCCTTCACGGAGCTAACCGGATTTCAATTAAGCATCTGGTGTTAATTGAATTATCTAGGCTCAAGGTATCGTGATAAAACGCTGTCATGAAAAGGATTTTCAATGAAAGACGTTCATCATTATCCATATCAGTCGCTTCAGATCTGTTCTTTAGATCAGCAGGGGCGCTCAAAAATAAACTTCAATCGCATTTTTATACCCATTTATCTGGACTTGGCAGAGGTTAAGTCCTGCACGCGATTTGTACTTTGAGATCTGCACTAGGTAGCAGAGATGCTGCAGAGTACTCATATTTTTCGTTATCAAAGTAAGGTTAAAGCAAGCTAAACCGCGATTTTTTTGTATCGAACGTGTTTTATGCATCGAACGAGTCCGAGATGAAGTCATAGCAATTTAATTATGCAAATAGCAGAGTTCGGCTGGCTTATGCACCTTAGGCAAACAACAGAGGATTAATCGTTTTTATAGCAGTAGTGATGGTGAGTGATAAGTTCCAACAACAAGGAGAGTTAATTTCATGTATATCAAATACTTTTGTTATAGTGCGTTGTTCTTGTGTATGAGTGCGACCGTGCAAGCGGAATCGCCAGCCGTTACCAAAGCCGCCGCAAGTTTACCAACCTTAAGCCCGGTTATACCATTGGAAATCGCTGCAAAACCGCCTTTCTCTCTTGAGAGTTTGCAACATGATTTTGATGATTTTTCTTGGCAATCCTTTATCGCACTGAATTGGCCTGCCAATGCCGATGGCACACCCAATACCATGTCCACCATTGGGCAAAAAACTAACCAGCCTGTAGTGTGGCTTCATTGGAAGGAAAGCCGGGAGATTTTTTTACCCGATGGCGTAAAACCACCTGGGTGGGATCAGTCCAATAATGTGCCGGATGTTTGCAAAAGTATTGATCCCAAGTCCATTCCTCAAGGGACTATTTATTTAACGCAAGTAGGGAAGACCCCGAATGTGTTGGATGAAAGTGGTGAGCCTTTTACAACGGGTCCATTGATTGATCAAAACGGGCTTTATACCCGTTATGAAATATTAACCAATGAAACCATGTTCAATTTTATTTTGAACAATAACCTCTACAGTAAAAAAGGCCAGAAACAGTTTAATGCCGATGTTGATTTTACCGCGAGCGACAGTAAAACCGGGCAGGTAGGTTCTATCATGCTTAAGGCCTCATGGATAGAAATGGGCGGCAAGTTTGATGCGACGAATTACTATACGACTTATGCGCTAGTTTATAACAATCCAGAAGAGCAACACGGGGTCAAGCCCGCGTGTACGCTTGAACAAGTCGGTTTAGTCGGGTTTCACATTGCCCACAAAACCACAGGCGAACCACAATGGATTTGGTCTACCTTTGAGCACGTCGCTAACGCGCCAACCCAAGGAGAGTCAGCATCATTGTCGGCATATAATTTTTACGATGCTAAATGTACTGACTGCAAAGTCAATGAACCACCAGCACGCCCGTGGGATCCGGCAAATCCGCACACTAAACCAACTCAAGTGGAACGCGTCATTCCTATTACTGCCGACGCTAAAGCCTTAAATGCCAGTTATCACGCTGCACTCGACGCTGTGGTGCCGGGATCGGTATGGATGAATTACGAATTGGTCAGTACGCAATGGCCTACCGATGCTAAAAATCCCACCGATCCAACGGGCGTGCCTGCTCCCTCATTTTTAGCGAACACCACGCTCGAAACTTATATACAGGGTTCGGTAAAGCAAACATCAAGCAGCTGTATGGCTTGTCACAATAATGCGGCAACCACTAACGGTAATTTTGCTGATTTCACTTACTTGCTGCAACGCGCGCAATAATTTATGAAAGGAACTCATCATGACTGATATTACAGGCGCGACTGCCGACACTATGAATAATTTTATTGGTTTGAGCGCGGTATTAACCGGCTTTGCAACCAGTATTATTGCCCCGACGTTGGATCCCGTGGATATTAAATCCGAATACTTACCTGTGTTTACGCAAAAAATAACCGAAGAGTCGAAGGACCCAACCTTAGTGACTACTATTCTGCAAAAATATGCGGCGTTAAAAGCGCAGCAATTATCAGATCAACAAATTGGAACGCAAATGCTGGCACCAGACAACGGGACGAATTTTGTGTTGGCCTGTCGTAAATTGATTTTTATGTGGTACTCAGGTGCATGGCCAACCATTATTCCCGCGACGGATAAAGATCCGGAGACCACAGTTAGCGATATGATTTCGGCAAAAAGTTATACCACGGGCCTAGTCTGGCAAGTTATGCAGGCGCATCCGATGGGTGATTCAAATTATCGTTATGGCTATTGGGCAAAACCACCCGCAGCACTGTCGGCATATACGGGTCATCAAGGAGGTGCAGTATGAGCGCTCAAACCAATTACGATGTTATTATTGTGGGCTCTGGTATTGCGGGCTCTATCATGGCTTATCAACTGGGGATGGCGGGGAAAAAAGTATTAATCCTCGAAGCAGGGCAGGAAGTGCCTGTTGACCGCAGTGGTTACATGGAAACCTTTTTTAAAGCCAATGCCAAAACACCTGAGTCACCTTATCCTCCTACTACGCAAAATCCAGCGGCATCGACGGCGGATAATCCACTCGGGCTGCCTGATCCTGCGAAGGAAAATGTGCCGCGTTATACCGTGTTGCAAATTGGCGCATGGCGCAATCCAAAGCAATGTTATTTCGACTACACACCGCAGCCTGAGCATTTGAAACCAGACAGTCCTGAAGCAAAGTTTGCTTTTGCCAGTTCTTATGAGCGCATTGGCGGCGGCACAACTTGGCATTGGCTAGGAACCAGTTTACATCTATTGCCCAATGATTTTGAATTGCAAACCCAGTATAAGCAGGGCGTGGATTGGCCCGGTGGAAAACAATTTTATCAGGCGCTGGTTCCTTACTATGAACAGGCGACCAATGAGATTGGCGTGGCGGGTGACAAAGAGGCGATGGATCAGCTTTATCGAGGATTTAATGTTTCACCGGATGGCGTTTATGGCGCGAATTACGATTATCCCATGCCTGGTATTGTTTCATCTTTAGTCGATCAACAATACGAACAAGCGGTGAGCGATATGGTGTACGACAAGATTAAATTGTCAGTTACGCCAACCCCTCAAGGGCGTAATTCATTACCGGGTGAACGCCGTCAATGTGCGGGTAATACGAATTGTATTCCTATTTGCCCAATCCAAGCCAAATACGATGCCACTGTGACGCTCGGACGAGCATTGCAAACCGGCAATGTTGATGTGTTTTATCGTCACGTTGCGACAAATGTTCAAGTGGATGAAAACACAAAGGATGTTGTTGGTATTGATTATGTGACCTATCAAACTCACGGAGGGGTAGCAACGGGCGGCGGTACTGTTACGGCTAAAAAATATGTGATTGCCGCTCACGCGATTGAGACGCCTAAGTTATTGCTCATGTCTAAGCGTAATAAAGCCTGTCCAAACGGTGTCGCCAACCATAGCGATCAAGTTGGGCGTAATTTGATGGACCACATCATGTATTTGGCCTGGGGTTTGGCGAAAGATCCTGTCTATGGTTTTCGAGGACCTCTATCTACTGCGGGCATAGAAAGTTTACGCGATGGCGCCTTTCGTAAAGACCGTGCCGCCTATCGTATTGAAATCGGCAATGAGGGTTGGCAGTGGGCTGCGAACGATCCATTCACTACCTTAGCTGACTTTATATTTGGTCAAAATAATTCGCAATTAAATGGGGATTCTGTCAATCAACAGGGTATTCCATTGCGGTTTGACTCGGCAATGCCCGCAAATAGCAGCTTATTTGGCGCCTCCTTGGTGAATACCTTAAATGGTATTTACACTCGGCAAATTCGTATGGGCTATCTAATTGAGCAATTGCCGGATCCGGAAAACCGTGTAGAACTGTCTGAGACCTTGACTGATAATTTAGGTTTGCCGCGCCCCAAATTAACCTATCGAGTACGCGAAGATTATGTGCGCAACGCATTTGTCTCGGCTAAAGATATTTCGACCAAACTTTTTGATGCCCTTGGTGCGCGCGAATATACCAAGGCTCCGCCTGCGCCGGTTTTCTATGGTGATAAGCGTGAGTTAACCTCGAATAATTTTGAATATCAGGGCAATAATTTTACGTTTTACGGTGCCGGACATATTGTGGGGACGTATCGAATGGGGGACTGTAGAGATACATCTGTGGTGAATCCTCGTCAGCAATCTTGGGATCATAGCAATCTGTTTTTAGTCGGTAGCGGCGTGTTTCCAACAGTTGCGACGGGTAATCCCACCCTCACTTTGGCAGCGTTGGCATTTCAGGCAGCAGATCATGTGTTAGCAGATCTCAAAGCAAGTTAATGCCATTTCGTTTATTGAGTCGTTAACCTGCTTTTAATTGCCAGTAAAGAACCGCGTGCTCAATCGGCGCGGTTTTTCACTATCACTCTGTTATCGGAGTATCACGATGAAAAATATTATTTTATTACTGCTGATATCCAGTTTTCTCAGTGGGTGTAGTGCTCATTCAACAACACCAGACCCGCTCAGTTTGTACCGCGAGTTGACCCGCGATAAATCGCAACTAGATGTGCGTATTGGGGCGGCGAATCAATACAGCGGTTCCGAGAAAATCTGTTTAGATGCGAAGTGCGATGCTGATGGCAATAACTGCAAGCCCATCACTGTCCCCGCACCCAGCCCATTGATGACCAATAGTGATGACCAAAACTACTATCAACTCACGCAGGATAGTACAGGTTTTTCTCAGTATGGTGCCCAATCTCAGTATGCCACTGATATTGATACCTTGCGCAAACGGTTAGATGATCTGATGTGGTCTTTTAAAAAAAGCGGCTTAATCGATGCACTCAAACAGCAGAAAAAAACGCCAGCATTGATGTTTGATATCGATAATACACTGGAATTTAGCGCTGCAATTGATTCCGACCCAACGGGCAAGGGGCCAGCAATTCAGGGCATGGTTGATTTTGCTAAACAATGGTGTTTTAAAGACGGTGTTGATTGTTATTTTGTCACGGCCCGTAATTGTGAAAACCAAAGTGCTAAACCCACTCAGTATTGGCTTGAAAAGAACATGGGTCTTGATGCCAAGGTCGTAGATAGGTTCACCTATTTTTCACGCAACACCAAACAGCTGGTTTGCAGTAATTTACCCACACCAACACCCAATGTTGCATATAAAGATATTGTGCGCGAGGCGCTGGAAGCTGAACGGAAGGTATTTTGGCTAATGAGTATCGGCGACCAACTAACCGACTCTTTGGGTGAACACAGTGGTTTGAAGGTGCGGGTTCCGAATCAGTTCTTCCATGCGGACATTAACCCCAACCAGTTTGCGACTTACGGTGTGGGACGTTGCGGCCCCCTAGAGACGATTGCGCCACCATCGGAATGCAGTATTGGATTAAAACCACAGGCACTCGCTGTAACCAACATCAACTACTGCCGCTCACAATAAGATAACTGACGTTGTCCCTGTGAACTCACTTGGATGGATTCAAGAAGATAATTAACTCAGCTATGCTGATGCAATAACTTGCAAGCTCGCCGTCGCGAGTGTTGCAAGTTAACCATTTGAATTATAAATCTTAAGCTGGGTAATCTTGATTCGCTAGCGCTTAAGAGTTAGCGCTTAAAAATTAGCTCTCAAAAGTAGTGTTTAAGCGTTAGCACGCTTTAATGCCATAGCAAATCACCAAAGGCAGAATCTGTGTTGAGTGTATCGCGCTTGTTTCTGCGCCTCGTCGAGTCAGTTTACTCGAGAAGAATTTAGCCGAGATTTCAATTGACCTTGTTGTTTTACTCAGTTCATGCCGCATTAGGTATGTTATTCGTCGTGGTTCTTTTACGCGTTTGGACTAAGGTATAGCCGCCACTTAATACTATGAGTAAGCTCCCTAGAAGTGTCAGTAAGTCTGGGGATTCTCCAAATATCAATATGCCTAACGCTAAGGCAAACAGTAAACGTGTATACCGAAAGGGGCTGACTACTGAGACATCTCCAGCGCGCATAGCGATTGTCAGCGCATTGTAGGCCATGACACCAAAGACGATGGCTCCGAGAATTTGTGTTGCCGCAGTGGTACTAAACTGTAAGGGCTCATTTTGGTACATCATTATGGCTAAGCCTGTCGGAATTAACACAAAAAAGCCATACACCCCGAGTTGCATGTTAGATAACACGGGTGATGCGGCACGGGTTGCTAAATCGCGTCCAGCAAAACCTAAGGTAGCGATAACGGCAAATAAAGAGGTGGCTTCAAAGCCATCAAGCCCTGGGCGAATGATCATCAGCACGCCCACAAAACCAACCAATACCGCAAGCCATCTTTTATGACCGACTTGTTCACCGAACAACAAGGCTGCGCCAATCATGGCTATTAGAGGTGTGGCTTGCAAAATAGCGGATGCACTTGATAGTGGTGTTAAGGTGATAGCTAAAGCAAAACAGAAGCGGCCGATCACTTCACACAATGCGCGTAACAGTATGGGGGCCGACAATGCCGCAGGGTGAAGCACTGTTTCGCCCTTGCGCCAGGTTAACAGTATAAAAATCAACATCCCACCGAGGCCAAATAACGCTAAAATGAGGCCGATAGAGGTGGTTTCTGCTGCAGACTTGATGAGCATGTCTTCAATAGAAAATGCTGCCATCGCAGCCACCATAAACAGACTACCTTTTGTATTATTCAAAATCTCTTCCCAACATGTGTAGACTGCGTCTGTGAAAAAGTATCGACTTGAGAGTGTTGGCTCGAAAGTATCGACTTGAGAGTGTTGGCTCGATGGAGCAGGCCGCTGAAGTCATGGTATAGCTTATTGTGACCCAAGTTAAACATCATGTGACTCGAGTTAAACATCCTGCGCTCAAAGTTAAACAGCATTTTATGCGCACCACAGCAGGTTTCTTTGCTCATCCTAATCGGATTCGCGGTCCAAGTTCGCAGTGATCTTGGGCTTGAAAGGAAAGGGGATAATAAGAGTTAGCAAGACACTATAATAGATACAGAAATGGCTTTTTCATCTATATCAGATGGTTAATTTAGCCTAACGCCGTTACGCGTATCTTGTATGCCCAATATCTTCAAAGAGGATAGAGAACAAGCTGTTTGGCTGTGGCGTTAATCTGCCGAATATAAAATACTTTTCTTAAATAGGGCAATAAGATGCCCAGTTTTTATGGGATAGTTTGGCTAAAGCGCGGTAACTGTAATGGTGCAGTTCGGGTCTCGATGGCGTAACGTTGCGCGTTTTAAAATGTCAGTCAATCAGCGAGGAGTAGAGTGCGCATTACCAATGCAAACTGCTTTCACCTTGAGAAAATGTGCTTGATGCTCTCTGTTTGCGGGTAATCTTCTTGCATTGCACACAGTTTATGAGTGTGGTGCACGCGCGCCGCGTGCGCCATTATTGAGTTACTGCGATTCAAATGTTCCCCATTTCAGTGCGTTACCTTCATCAACGAGTAGTTGCCCTTTGCTCCATACTTTATCGATATTAAAGTTATCCGTTAATAACACAAAGTCGGCATCGTGTGTTTCGCTTATCCCGCCCTTACTTTTTAGCTTGAGCACACGAGCGGCATTTGAGGTCACTAAAGGAAGCACTTGTTCTAGGGTTAAACCACTGTTAATTAAAGCCACTAGCGCTTCAAATAGGCTGCTGACTTTACCCATTTCTATTCCAATACATTCACCGTCAGAACTAAATATGGGCAGACTAGCATTTCCGTCGGAACTTAAGCTGATTTGACTCAAGTTAACACCTTGCGAAATTGCAAAATGGACCGCATTAACGACCGCGACTTCACCCTCGTTTAAATACTGAGTATTGGTCGACGTCGTGAAATCAATAACCCCACCTTGTCGTGCAAATTCAAGCCCTTGCTCTAATAGCTGCTGGGAGCGATTCATGTGAGTGGGATAGAACTGCGTTAAAGGGATATCTGATTGCTGCGCGATGAGATGCAATATTTGAATACCACTCGCACCATCGCCCACATGCACAAATACTATGCCGCCTTTACCGCTGAGCATGCCGCCGACGCGGCTTTGTGCTGCGACTCTGGCGAGTTCTGGCACAGTGAGTTGTGAGCCTCGATGATCTGCAATTGCAATTTCACCCACACCAATAACATTGTCGATTAACACCAGATCTTGGGTGATATCGCCAGTAAGGGTCTTTACGGGGTACTCATAGGAGCCAGTGTAGCAAAAGACAGACAAGCCTTCGTATGTGAGCGCTTTCGCTTTGACGACAAGTTCGTTCAAGCTGCGACTAATGGCGTCGGTTCCCAATGCTGCGACGAGCGTAGTGACCCCAGCAAGGCTGGCATCTGTTAGTTGCATCTCTGGAGTACGGGTGTGGTAACCGCCTTCACCGCCACCGCCTGTGATATGCACTAAGGGGTCCACTAAACCTGGGATTAAAGGGCGGCCATTGGCTTCGATGATTGTGACTAAGTCTGCATGCTTAAGATCAATGACGGGGGCGATTTTAAGGACTTTCGCCTCGCAAAATAACACGTCGCGTAGCCCTAAAAACTGCGGCGCATAAACGGCGGCGTTACGGATTAAAGTTAACATCAGCTATATCCTGTAATAACGGCAAATAAAATGACGGCACTGGCCATCAAGGTCAGCAATAATTGAAAGCGCCAAATAAGCGCAAGCCATTGAGCGTATGAAATTTTAGCCACACCTAAACAACCCATTAATGAGGCTGAAGTAGGGATCACTAAATTTGTCAGTCCATCACCAAACTGAAAACAAAGCACTGATACTTGACGGGTGACGCCTGCAATATCGGAAAGCGGCGCCATGATAGGCATGGTCAGGGCGGCTTGACCGGAACCCGATGCGACAAAGAAATTCATAATAGATTGAAATATATACATAACAATGGCAGAGGTGACATCAGGTAACGTTGCCAAGGACTCGCCGGCATAATGTAAGGCAGTGTTAAGAATAGAGGGCTGTTGTGGGTCATCGCCGCCAAGCAATAACACCACACCTTTGGCGAATCCCACAATCATAGCGGCGGGTAACAATTCACTGGCGCCTTTTTGAAAGGCACTTGAGATTTGGTTTAAGCTACGTTTCCGCCAAAGAACGGCAATCAGCCCAACAACCAATGCCAGTGCAAAAAACTGACTGGCGATTTGCGGAATATAATAGCCTTGGCTTACCACTCCCCAAATCACCCACATAATTACGCCGAGTAAACAAAGCAACACGAGAATGTCAAAGGAGGAACATTTTTTATTCAATGATTTATCGTTAGCTTGCACGAGTGTGGCATCCACTGCCGAGCGATGTTTTTTAGCGTAGCGCAGGGTAAAAATTAAGCCGACAACAGTGAACACAAACCAGGCCGCAATCCGTAAACCAGCGCCAGACATTAAAGGTACACCGGCTATCCCTTGCGCAATGGCCACGCTAAATGGATTCATCCATGAGGTAGCAAATCCAATTTGGGTGGATAAGTAGGTGACCATGACTACAGTTGCCGCTGAATAACCTAAAGCCTGAAAAAGCGGCAACAGAACAATGCAAAATGCAATGGCCTCTTCGCTCATGCCGTATATCGCGCCGCTTAATGAAAATATTATAAACAGTAATGGGATCAGTAATACTTGGCTGCGCTGCAGTTTGGCGATCATCGCCATAATGCAATGAGTAATGGCGCCAGTGTCCATGACGACACCAAAGGCACCACCCACGATAAGGATAAATGCCATGACGCCAACGGCCGAGCCCATGCGATCGCCTGATGTCATGCCGTCGAAAGCAAAATTGGTCAGTCCTGTTTTGTCGTTGGCTGAAAATAGACTGACATGATGCGCGTTATCGTATGTCATGAAAAACTGTTGTGGATCGATTCTTTGAGTGATGTTGCCAGCGCTATCAACGATATCGACCATAGCAAACCAACCCGCAGGAAACAGATAACTGCTTATTGCGGCGGCTAAAACGATAAAAAATAAAATAACAAAAGCGTCGGGCATTGCCCTTGCAGTAGGTAATTTCATCCTATGTGCCTTTATAAAGGGTCAGAACAAGGCATTGGCCACAATTAAACGCTGCGGCCAATGCCTCAAGTCAGTACATTAAAACTTGAAGGTATAACGTACGTTCCAGCGACGGCCTAACCAATCATGGACTGAGCTTGCATAGCCATTGGTTGGAGAGGAGGCGTAGGGTGGTTCTTCATCTGTTAGGTTACGCACTGACACCAAAAAGCTATGGTGCTCATTTAACTCATAACCAAGGCTCGCACTGAAGGTGAGCCAACTGTCGACGGTTTCGTTATCAAATTTAAAGTCACCATCACCCAATGAACTGATGTAGTGACCCGATAAACTGGCACTCCAATCGTTGAGCTGCCAGTCGGTTCCTAGATCAAGCACGCTTTCAGGGCGAGCAATTTCTGAGGCGCCACTTAACCGCCCTAATAAATCTTCCACTGGGGTTGAAGGTGTCACTTGTCTTTCAAACGACAGGGTTTCAGTGCCCGCAAGATAAAACTTAAATTCACCTGCTGTTTCAGTGTCTAAGCGATAATCTAGCTTGTAGTCGATGCCATCAGTATTTTGATTGCCGACGTTAAAATAGCCAGTGCGTAAGAAGTTGATATCCCCTTGGCCATCAACAACACAGCCGAATTCATCCCCCAGTTCTGCAACGCTAGTCACGATTTTTGTACTGTCTTTAATACAGGCGTCTAAGGTGGTGTTGGCATCAATATCAACAATATCATCGTGCTCATAGCGCCAGTAATCGACAGTCAATTGTAGTGCTTCGGTGAGGTTCCAAGAGACGCCAACGTTAATGGCGGCAGACTTTTCTGCGGATAAATCCTTATTGCCTATGGTTTCTTGGTCAAACTCGAGTTCGCCAAACTCGGCGCCAGCAGTACCGCATAAGGCATTGTAAGGTTCAGCTGAACCGCAATTGATATACTGGCTGCTGAGCGACGTCCCTGCGCCTAATTGGGATAAGGAAGGGGCTCTAAAACCTGTACTCCATGATGCCCTTAATACTAAATCCTCAAGAGGGCGATAACGCATTGATATTTTAGGGTTAACATCGCCACCAAAGTCACTATAGTGGTCGTAACGTAAAGCTGCGATCACATCTAAGGTGTCGGTAATGGGGAAATTAAACTCGCCATACACAGCATATTGCGTCCGGTCTGCTTCGGCATCGCTTGCGCCTAAGCCGATAATTTCGTTATTAACGGCGTTGATGGATGGCCTATCAAATATTTGCTCTTTTCGTAGCTCTCCACCAAAAACCGAGCTTACTGTACCTGCGGGCAATGCAAACAAATCGCCACTGATATTAAAATCCAGCGACAACACCTCTGATTCACCTTTACGAATGCCGGGATCGCGCAGGGCAGCAATTTGTGCAGCGCTACTATCACGGCCTAAATTGAACGGATTAAATTCATCCGCCGCCACGGCGGCATCCAGTTTAGTGGCATTCATATAGCCAGCAACATTATTGATTTCGTTTGTAGATTTGCCATAACTCGCCGCGGTTTCCCAGCTCCAGTCGGCAAGTTCACCGCGCAGTCCAGCGAGGACTCGATAGCTCTGAGTGTCATATTCCTGTACTCGACGCTCAGGGAAACGAGTTCGAACAGTGATAACGTCGCTGACACTGCCATCTAGCATGTCAATGTCGTGAACATACTGGGGAATGTTGGCAGAATCACCAGCAACATCCACTGTATATCCCGCAGGTGCCTCATAGGCTGAACCGGTATTCTTTTGATACATGCCTTCAGCAAAAAACTCCAATCCATTATCTAGACGATAAATATGATTAAAGGTCGTGCCTATGTTCTCAAAGTCAGGTTGGATAGCGCGTTGAATAACATAGTCATAATTGCAACGTGTACCACTTTTTTGGGTATCATCGCCACACCAAGACTCAGCGTATTCTTCACCATCTATGGTCATACGAGTGCTGGATTCAAAGGTGACATTGACGGGTCTATCGCTATTAAATATGGCGTTTCGCGTTGCATAATCGACTACAACCGTAGTATTGCTGTTTTCTGTGGCAAAGCCGCCAGCGTAGGTCAGATTCTTACGGCTGGCATCATGATCAGAAGTATCATCCCCATATTGGGCACTGAGCTCATGCCCTACAAAATCCTTACGGAGGATAAAGTTAATCACACCGGCAATGGCATCCGAACCATAGATGGACGATGCGCCATCGGTTAACACATCGATGCGTTCAATGGCAGATAAAGGGATTGAATTGACGTTCACAAACGAGTCAGAACCATTAGAGAATGAATCAACGGCGACTCTTCGGCCATTGACTAGCACTAAAGTTGAGCTTGAACCCAATCCGCGCAAACTGACGCCGGATGCGCCAGCTGGTGCTCCATCGGCTCCACCGACACCCCCAGTTTCCGAGAAAGTCCCCGCACTTGATGCTTGGGGGAGATCGCGTAGAAACTCACTCACACTCTCGTAACCGCGTTTAGTAATGTCATCTTGGGTGAAACTTTGCAGTGGATTGGCGCCTTCCATATCCACCCCTTTTAGGCGTGAACCTGTGACTGCGACTCGCTCGACCGGTGCATCTGCGGCAGATTGCTCAGTTGTTTTTTCTAGTTCATTGGCTACAGCTAAAGCAACGGGCGACAAGGCCAACCCAAAAACAGCGCACAAAAATACAGAACTTCTCATGATAAGCTCCCGATAAATCTCTTATTAGAATTTTTAGACGTGGCTAAGCTGCGCGTGAGTCAATACGCATGGCATTAGTTAATGTTTTGCAGAAAGCGCAACGTCAATCAAATGATTGAGAGGGGAGTAAGACGGCTAGACTAGACTCCACCAAACACAAGGTGTTTAGCGGTTATTCGTCCCACCATTCGGACAGATACCAGGTGCGGTAGTGGTATCTTTGGAAAAGAGTTGTTGCTGTTTTCATGTAATAAACGGAAGTCTTTTGTTATTGACCTGTTAAAAGACTATCCGTAACATGAGCCTTGAGTCAATACATGGCGCACACTTTTTATTGAGTGCCACTATGAAAAATCGTTGCTTAAAAAACTTATCTTTTTTGCTCAATAGCTTAAGTATTTCTTACTTTACTCTTTTGCTATTTATCGCCCCAAGCGTGCAGTCAGCGCCAGCGAAAACCCTGAGTTTATCGATACCCACTCATCAACAATTTGATCTTATGCTGGTGGGCGGAGGGATGAAAATCTGCAGCTCTCAAGCTCCCGCAAATTGCCAATCGGAAGTCAAATTCTCAGCCGATGCCAAACGCGAAACACGTTATGTATTCAACGTTTCGTGGCTTGAACGTGCACTTAAACACCCAAGATTGCAGTCGTTAAATGAGCAACAAAAAGTGATATTACGACAAGCGGCCAAAGCACTTTCTCCTGTCAGTAATAGTCTTGAAAATAGCGATGTTGAAATTGGCCGTTCACTTGGCCGTTTACATAGTGACAGCTTAACCTTGGCAAAGCTTGAACAAGCCATTGCAAAGATAGATAAGCAATTTCTGACGCATTTGAGCGACCAACAATATTACGCACTGCTAGATTTATTAGAAGAAAAGCAGATGCTTGCTGACGGCACGCTGTTACAAGAACAAGTGTTACTTGATTCCACAATCAATCCCCATGCCGCGACGCTTTACCAATTATTTACGCAGCAAGCGTTAACAAAGCGCCAGCAAAGCAACCCCAATGCCAAACGTCCACTGATCGCCGTTGTGACCGCATCTGCGCGCGATCCCTTTGAAGCGGCCCATTACTATGTCAGCGTATTTGAGCAAATGGGGGCCGAGGTTATTTGGCTGCCTTTAGATGCTGCAGTGCAAGCGGGTATCGCAACCCGTCAGTGTGACCAACTCGAAATGTTTAGACAGCAAATACAAGGAAATACGGATAGGGCGAGGCTTTATCCAAAGCAAGTTGAGCTACAAAAGGATTTTTGTGCCAGCCCCATTAAACTCTATCAATTGCTTAATCAAATCGACGGACTCTTTTTAAATGGCGGCGATCAGAGTTTGACTTTAAAGGCTTGGACGACGCCGGATGAATCACCCAGTGAAGCATTAAGCATCATCAAGAAACGTCTTTCCAAACAAGAAATTGTTATCGGTGGCACCAGCGCTGGCACTGCTGTGATGGCTGATAAAAATATGATCACCGGCGGCACGAGTGAGGGGGCGCTGAGTTTTGGCGTTTTCGCGATCGAAGCGCCAAGTGAGCGTTGTGAAGTCGCTAATTGTGATACCTCAGTTCCTGCAACGGCGGTCACTTATCGCGAGCAAGGTGGGCTTGGATTTTTCCCCTTTGGTATACCCGACACACACTTTTCACAACGAGACCGTTATTTAAGACTCTTGCTCCTTAGCGCCAATGCCGATAGCAAAATGGCATTTGGGGTCGATGAAAATACAGCATTATTGGTCGATTTATCACATCGTTCGCTCTCAGTGGTCGGTGAGCATGGAGTATGGGCATTAGCGCATGTTGAGCGATTGAAACAAAGCCAAGCTAACCCTGAAATAAATGCGGTTTCGCACTATTTAACTCCGGGTTCCTATGCTGAAATTGACGCCACTGGTGAGTATTTGACTCATATCCGCCTAGCTCAGACTGCCAAATTAACGCCAATAATGAGTAAGCAGAGTGACTTTTTTACTTGGGTCAGCAATGCGTGTCGGCAAGGTATATATTCAACATCATTGAGTGATAAGTACGAATTAACCATTACTCCAATGGCGGCATTAAGTTGCCAAGGCATTTTAAATCAAGAACGCGGATATCAGTCGATGGGTTTAACACTAAAAGCGTTAGAACAATGACAGTAAGTTGAATTAATTGTAGTGGTATGGCTATGATATCAATAGGATAGGCTAAATTGATTAAGGTTGAGTGTATATTAGGTAGATTTTAAAAAGTTGAGAGGATAATTAATCTACTGATTTTAAGTTAAGAAGCTATAATTTAAGATTTTTTACTTTAAGTAAGTTTTAAGTTAAATGATTGAGTTTAAATTAGGTAAAGTAAATTTATATTAAGCAGTGTTTATTAAGTATGATTTTTTGCGAACTAATTAATTTAAAAACCGCTACAGAAAAGAATGTATCGCTCAGCAAAACTGAGCGATACATTATATCAAAAGAAATTTTTATCGTTTTAACGATCAGCTTTGGATATTAATCGTCACTTTCTCGATAACGATGGGTTCGCGGGGCACGTCTTCGTGGCCGGCAACTGTGGTGGTTTTGACTTTCTCAATCTGTTGGATAATGTCCATTCCTGCTGTGACCTTACCAAATACCGCGTAACCCCAACCGTTATTAGTGGTGGCAGTGTGGTCTAAAAAGTCATTATTGGCGGTGTTAATGAAGAACTGCGCCGTGGCCGAATGAGGCGCATCGGTGCGAGCCATAGCGATAGTGCCTATGGTGTTACTTAGGCCTTTGTTGGCTTCGTTCACGATAGGCTCGTGGGTCGGCTTTTCTTTCATTTTTGCGGTAAATCCGCCGCCCTGAATCATAAAACCTTTGATAACACGGTGAAAAATCGTATGTTCAAAGAAGCCTTCTTCACAATAGCGGACAAAGTTTTTTGAACTGACAGGCGCATGTTCAAAGTCGAGTGCTATGGTGATGTCGCCTAAATTGGTGCTGAATGTAATCATGCTAATATCTTCTATCTTAATGAGTTTCTACTTCTAATAAGTCACGACTGGTACTAGATCATAACTTTATACGGGATCGCGACTTTGTACGGGATCATGATTTTGTATTAGGCCATCAGTTCGTTTTAGAACCGCTGTTCCACGGATTAAAGGGCGCACTGCGACCCGTAGTCTCGCTACTGTTATCAGTCTGCGCGGATTGTGGACGCGCTACAGTGGCTTTTGCCTCCGGCTTAGATTTAGCACTGCGATGCTTTTTCGCATGGGCGGTTTCAAAGGAGCCTTCTTTCGCGGGGCGTGAGGTTCTGGCCTCAGGTGCGCGGGCTTTAAAGGTTTTTGGCGTGGTATTTTTCGGCACAAAGTCGAGGATAGAAACTGGCACTTCTTTGTTCGGCACAAAGCCTTCAATTTCTTTACGCACTATGATGTGGCCTAAACGGCGCTCGATAGCACATAGGTTTCTAAAATCATCTTTGGAAACAAAGGAGATGGCTTCGCCGCAGGCGCCAGCACGGCCGGTTCGGCCAATACGGTGAATATAATCATCGGCTTCATCGGGCAGATCATAGTTGACCACGCGGGTAAGGGCGTCGATATCGATACCGCGAGAAGCCACGCCGGTCGCAACTAAAAAGCGCAGTCTTCCGGACTTGAAATCGACTAATAATTGCTCGCGTACCGCTTGGCTGCGACCACTGTGAATGGCTTCGGCGGCAATACCGCGTTTTTCGAGTTGGCTGACCAGTTTGGCGGCACCTTGTTTAGTCTGGATAAAGATCAGTGCCTGTTCCCAAGCTTGCTCAGTGATGAGTTTGCTTAACAGGGCAGACTTTTTATCTTTATCGACAGTGATCAACCATTGGTCGATTTGCGGTGCGTTCGCACTGTCGCGGGCAATTTCAATCTCAACAGGGTTTTCAACCGCTGTTTTCGCTAAAAAGCGCACTTGCTTAGATAAGGTTGCCGAAAACAACAGATTTTGGCGTTCTGTTGGCAGACGTTCGATGATTTTATTGATGTCTTCGATAAATCCCATATCGAGCATTCTATCGGCTTCGTCTAGGACTAATACCGAGATTTCATCGAAATGAATCGCTCTTTGGGTGTACATATCGAGCAATCTACCGGGGGTCGCTACCAGAATATCGACGCCTTCGATAAGGCGTTGTTTCTGTGGTGCGGCATCGACGCCACCATACATGGCCATAGATGTCAGCGGCAGGTATTTTGCGTATTTGGCAATATTGTCTTCTACCTGAACGGCCAATTCGCGGGTTGGCGTTAAGATCAAGGCGCGAACGCGTTTAGCCCGAATTTTCGGCATATCGGCAAACATTTGCAGTATTGGCAACACAAAACTGGCGGTTTTACCTGTACCCGTTTGCGCGCCAGCCAGCAGGTTTTTACCTTTCAAGATCACCGGAATGGCTTTTTCTTGGATTGGAGTAGGTTGTGAATAGCCGAGCTCAGTGATGGCTCTTAAAATCGGATCGCTTAATCCAAGTTTGGAAAATGGCATTGAATGTCTCAGGTAAAGGGTCAGGTCAATAATGTATAAGCAAACTGTTACGCCAACGCGTTAACAGCGGAGCAGGGCGATATTATATACCCAAACAACCTGAAGATGCAGGATTCAGCGGTAATTTAACGCACTTTGGGCAAGGCCATTTATTGCTCCTGCATAAATTGCATTCACGCCGTCCATGGCGATTGCGGTTATTTGCAGACCTAGTGGGCTAAGTTAAAAATAACCAACACGGCATAAAGTGCGTTACCCCGTGGTTAACATCAGCCGCCGGAACGGAGCGCCTAGGGCACTCCACTTCTATGTTGCATCAATTCAAAAGGTAGCCGACATTCTGTCATTGATGTGCCTTGAATTGGAGCCCCCTAGGCGCTCTGAAACTCGTATATTCAGGTAGCTTGGGTATATCAGGAGGTGAAACAGAATTGGCGATTATCATTATCTGATTTCGTTTGGCAAAGTGGGCATTTTACCTCGAATCTGTGAATGATAAGCGGCATAAATATCGATAACTCACAATTTTGTAACCGTAGATGTATTCACGGCTAACACTGCTGCAATTATTGGGACAATATGATTAACTTAGGTAATTTTTGCATGCCTGTTAAATATCAACAAAGGATCCATAATAATGAAAAAATCCGCTATTTCCCTTGCGATAGTGTTATCGCTGGCCGGCCTTGCTGGTTGTCAATCCCATACGAGTCAAACCAAGCCTGTGGTTGCGGCTGAAGTTAAAGCCCAGTCATTTGAGCAATTTTCAGCCTCCTTTATTGATTCACTGTGGGAGTTATCACCGACGTGGGCCTTATACAGTGGCAAGCATGTTAATGATGGCTACCTTGAAATCCCCGATGCGGCAGGTCGTGCGAAAACACTAGCGTTTGTGAAAGCACAACAAGCCCAATTGACCCAGTTCGAGCAAAAGTCGCTGACGCCAAATGAACTGATTGATTATCATCTGATTGACAATTTACTCGGCAGCATGGCATGGGAAATTGACAGTTTTAAATCTTGGCAGTGGGATCCTTCAAGCTACAACGTATCGGGTGGTTTTGCCCAAATCATCAATGAAAACTTTGCCCCATTAGATGACAGATTACGTTCTGTATTAGCGCGTTTAGAAAATGTACCAGCTTATTATGCAGCCGCGCAGGCAAACATTAGCAAGCCGACATTGGAACATACCGAATTAGCTGTGATGCAAAACCAAGGTGCATTTTCGGTGTTTTCCGATGACTTATTAAAACAGGTCGCCGATTCTGGTCTGACGGCTACAGAAAAAGCGTTATTTAACACACGGTTTGATGCTGCCACTGCCGCAATTAATGGCCATATCGCTTGGTTAGACAAATTAGTGGTTCAACTTAAAAAAGACGGTGCCCGTAGTTTTAGAATTGGCGAGGAGCTATATGAGCAAAAATTTGCCTTTGATATCCAAGCGGGAATGACAGCAAAACAGCTGTATCAAAAAGCCGTGGCCGATAAAGACCGTGTTCAAGGGGAAATGGCAAAAATTACCGATAAGTTATGGCCTAAATATTTTACTACGCCAAAACCTGCTGACAGTAAGCTCGCCATTCGCCAGTTAATCGATAAATTATCGACTCAGCATGTTCAGCGCGATGAATTCGTGAATGAAGTGCGTAAGCAAATTCCAGAGTTAATTGAATTTGTAAATAAGAAAAACTTAGTCACATTAGATCCTAAAAAGCCACTTGTCGTCCGTGAAACGCCGGAATATATGCGTGGTTATGCCGGTGCTTCAATTAGTGCACCAGGACCTTACGATAAATCTGGTAATACTTATTACAACGTGACGCCGCTCGATGGTATGAGTGATGCGTCTGCCGAGAGTTATTTACGTGAATATAATCACTGGATCCTGCAAATCCTCAATATTCATGAAGCTATCCCTGGGCACTACACTCAATTAGTTTACTCGAACCAATCACCGAGTTTAGTGAAAAGTTTATTCGGTAATGGCGCTATGGTCGAAGGCTGGGCGGTATATACCGAACGCATGATGCTCGAAGAAGGTTATGGTAATTTTGAGCCTGAAATGTGGCTGATGTACTACAAGTGGAATTTACGTGTTATCTGTAACACTATTTTGGATTACAGCATCCATGTGAAAGGCATGACCGAAGAGCAAGCCATCGCCCTGATGATGAACGAAGCCTTCCAACAACAGGCAGAAGCCGAAGGCAAGTGGCGCCGCGCCACGCTTAGCCAAGTTCAGCTGACGAGCTACTATTCTGGTTATCGTGAAATCTATGATTTCCGTGACGAATACAAGAAAGCGCAAGGCAAAGATTTTGATCTTAAAACCTTCCACGAACAATTCTTGAGTTACGGCAGCGCGCCAGTGAAATATATTCGTCAATTAATGCAAAACAAATAAGTCTGCCTATTGGTATAAATAAGCAGAGCTCAGGCTCTGCTTTTTTATGCCGAATCGTTGCACACATTACAGTGAGGAAGTGAAACCAACACAGTTACTGATGAAATGAAATCGTTAACACTCAGCAAATAATAGCAAACAGATCCTATTGCCATATAACTGAAAATTTATATATTTTCGTTATATGGCATATGCAGGTGTTAGCCGAATAATTTGATGACTTAATGATAGAGCAGAATAGCGTTATGTTTAATTTTTAGATTTAGATGATGTCATCAGCGCTAAGACTTCATCGTAAGAAATGTTAAATTCTCTCGACAAGTTAATGATTTTTGTTTTGTAGGTTTGAATGTTTTCTTGCTGAGCTAATTGATGTTTCTTTTCTTCAACTAACTCGTTAACTGTTTCTTGTAATATCAATAATCGACGTAAACTATAGTCGAGGGATTTAATATATTTACCCATTTGTTGCTTGTTACGTGCTTGCTCAAGATCCGTTGAGACTTTTTTATCATATCCATATTCATCAAGAGCCGCGATTGCGCTCTGTAAATCAATATCAGTAGTCATTTGGTTTTCGCTTTATAACAAAGAGGTGTGAGAACAGATTGATGAAACATTCTTATGAAACATTAACAGGTGTCATAGGACGTTAACTATCGCAGATTATAGTGCCTATGCCAATATACACCAAGCGTTTGCTGGTTAAAATTAAATAAAAAATGCTGATTTTGGCTTTGCCCTTGTCGGGGTCTACAATTATGGTTAGTCTAAAGTGATAGGCTATTATGGAGATTCAAATGCTTGATCTACTACCAGATTTATTTGACCACTATCCGTCTAAATTACAGTTACTTCCCCTCGCATTTAAACCCTATGGCGCTAAGCGGCTGTTTTGGGGCGAGATAGTCACAGTCAAGTGTTTTGAAGATAATTCTAAGGTAAAAGAAATACTTGCACAGGATGGGCATGGTAAAGTTTTGGTTGTCGATGGGGGCGGTTCTCTGCGCCGCGCCTTGTTAGGCGATCTTATCGCGCAAAGCGCACTAGATAATGGCTGGCAAGGGATAGTGATCAATGGATGTGTTCGTGATGTGGCCCGATTAAATACTTTTAGTTTAGGTGTTTATGCCTTAGGTGCCATGCCGATAAAAACCGAGAAGTTAGATCAAGGCCAAATTAACGTTGCTGTCGATATGGGCGGCGTAATGGTTAAGCCCGGTATGATGCTGTATGCCGATGAAAATGGTATTGCAGTAAGTGATGAGATGTTGAACTTTGCATTTTTAAATTAACATTTTTAAATGAATTAGTTGCTTTAAATTCAAGTTGTTTTTGATAAGGATATTTATATGAAATTCATTAAGTGGCTCCTGGCCTTAGTGGTGACGCTCATTCTTTTAGTCACAGTGTATCTCACCGTATTTTTCGACCCTAATGATTTTAAACCTGAAATAGTTGATGCAGTCAAAAAACAAACGGGTCGTGAATTAGTCATCGCTGACGATTTATCCTGGACCTTTTTCCCTGTTATCGGCATTAATTTAGGGGGCGTGTCTTTATCTAATCCTGAAGGCTTTACCCCTAAGGCTATGTTAGAAGTCAACAAAGCCGTTGCCGAAGTGGCATTGATGCCATTGTTTAGTCAGCAAATTGAAATTGCGGAACTGAGTCTTGATGGCGCAACCATTAATTTAGTGACTCGTAAGAATGGCACCAGCAGTTTTGATGGATTAAGTGGTGATAATAGTAAGAAAGCTGCAACGCCAGCGGCCGAAACTTCCTCAAATGCCAAACTGAACGATATTAATATTGGCGGTATTTCAATCACCAATACCCAAATTAATATGATTGACGAAGCGAAAAAGCAAACTCAAGTCTTTACCTTAAAAAGCTTCACCTTAGGTGAATTCGCTTTAGAACAATTTGCGCCCATCGCCTTTGAATTCAGTGCAACTATGCCGGACATGACGGTAAGCAGCGAAGGCAAAGGTGAGCTCAAACTAAGCCGAGACTTTACGCAACTCGTCGTCAATGAACTCAAAATTGACACTGTGGTGGAAGGTGAAAGTATTCCCAATAAGAAACTCGAAACATCGATTAGCGTAGCGACGCAAATCGCGTTAGATAAACAGCAATTGTCCGTCGATATTGCGCAGCTTACCGCGGCGAGCATTACCGCTGCGGGTAAAGTTGGCGTGAATTACGCCACGAAAATTCCGCAAATCAATGCTGATTTTCAAGTCGGCGATATCGATTTAGATACGCTGTTACCTAAAACGGATACCGCTGCCGCAACAGAACAAGCACCCGCTGCCAGCACTCCGGCAGTTGAGCCTGATCTCTCTGCCCTTAAGCAGCTTGATGTAAAACTCAAGTTGACCGTTAAGTCTATTAAGGTCGCTAATCTGTCGACTCAAAATTGGTTGATGGATGTGGGAATTAAAAATGGCGTGTTAGATCTAACGAAACTGAATGCGGATTTATACCAAGGTAAGTTGCTGGTGAGCGCTCAGGTCGATGCACGTCAAGCGGTGGCAAGTTATCAATTCGATAAAAAAGTGACGGGTGTACAAATTCGTCCTTTGTTGAAAGATGCGGCGGATGTGGATTTACTGGCGGGTACGGCCAACTTTGATGTGAAAGGTAAAGGTAAGAGTTTGATCCCTGAGCAGTTAAAGAAAAATCTATTAGCCAATGGCCATTTTGATATTAATGACGGGGCTTTGTACGGGGTTAACATACCGCAGATGATCCGTAGCGCCCAAGCTAAGTTAAAGGGTAACTTATCGCCAGAAACCAAGGAAGAGCGCAAAACCGACTTCTCGAGTCTGACCGGTAGTTTCTCGCTGGATAATGGCGTTGCCACTAACCCAGATCTTGCTATGTCTTCACCTTTATTGCGTTTGGCGGGCAAAGGTACGGCGAATTTATTGACTGAAGCCTTAGACTACAGATTGACGACTAGCCTAGTGAATTCATTAAAAGGTCAGGGCGGTAGCGACAAAGATGCGCTGGCTGGAATTGACATTCCGTTGGCTATTACCGGGACTTTCCAAAAACCTGAATATGCCTTGGATACTAAAGCGTTACTGAATAATCAGTTAAAAGAAGAAACCGACAAAGCTAAGGAAAAATTAAAAGACTCCTTACTGAAAAAACTAGGAGGTTTCTAATGGTTGCTCCAATGCGCTACGCATTGCTTGTTTGCGCGAGTGCTTTTGTCGGCGGGCAACTTGTTGGGTGCTCGGCGCCAGAAGCCGCTGATACGAGTCAGTCTACCAAGGGCGAGACGACAACAGCCGCGGCGGTTCAGCCTGAGATTGTTCGCGCTGCCGATCTGGCGCTCGATGTTTCAGGCCTTAAAAGTACACCGACATTAAAGGTTGAACCTATGATGACTGATGCTTCGCCAGGACTGCTTCGCGGCGAGTTAGCCTTAGAGCCATTTGTGGATTTCAAGCAGCCAGTTAAGGCGACGTTGACTGTGACCAATCCACAAACCTATGCCGTTGGCCTGCGTTACAACTCAGGAATGACGGCAGATTTATGGCTGGTAACGCAGGAGGGCAAACGTCTGTGGGCATGGTCCGATGATATGATGTTTACCCAAGCGTTACGCGATAGCCAATTGGCAGCGGGGAAAGTGATCACCACTTCCTTTAGCATTCCGCCCAAAGCGTTTGCTGGAATACCCGCAGATGGCGCTCGTTTAGAAGCGCATTTTGCCGCTAAAGCATTAGAGTCTGATGCCGTCGTTTTGGCGCCTGTTGTCTTATTACTGACGATGGAATAACGCCGCATCTTATAATAGAGCAGGCTCATAATAGAAAAAGGCAGCAATCCGATAGGGTTGCTGCCTTTTTGTTATCTGTGGATCAATCTTGCTAAGGGTTTATATTGCACTAATCAGTTCGAACTATGAACCTGTCTAGCCTTATGCGTTTAACTTACTTTCATCGACCACTAATTTAATCACTTGGCCTGGTTGCAAATATTGTGATTGCGCTAGGCTATTCCATTCTAATAGCTCGGCCACAGTCACGTTAAATTTGCTGGCGATACGGGCAAGTGAATCACCGGATTTGACCTTATAACTCACAGTGCGAATTTGCGAAGTTTGCTCAAGATTTTTCGGCGCTAAGATCACCAGTTTTTGACCATTTTGTAGCTTGTCACTCTTACCTAATTTGTTCCAAACGCTAAGTTGTTTCACTGTCACTTTATGGGCTTGGGCGATTTCAGAAAGTGTGTCACCAGACTTAACCTGATAGGCAATTTTTGTCGATTCAGCCGCAGCGTGCGATTTCTTTGGCAATTGTTGCTGAGTCGACAGGGCATAGAGCTGTTTGTCTTGTGCATCGACAGGGATAATTAAATGCTTACCAGCAACTATGGTATTGTTTTTCATACCGTTAGCGGCGCGAATTGCATTAATTGTCGTGTGGTGCTGCTTCGCAATCTTGCCAATACTGTCACCGGATTTGATCGTGTAACGTAGCCAACTGATCCTATCCTCGGTTTCTGTTTCGGCGAGCGCTTTCTTAAATTCTTCCGATTTATCAATCGGTAATACTAAAGTGTGCGGCCCCAGTGGCGAAGTGGCCCAACGGTTATAACCTGGATTGAGTTTTTGTAGCTCAAGCGTAGTCATATTGGCCAAACCTGCCGCCATGGCTAAATCAATTTGGCTATCAATATCAACCACTTCAATTGTAGGGTTGTTATCGATTGGCGCTAAAGTGATGCCATATTCATCGGCGTGTTTAATGACTTCAGCCAGCGCCAGTAATTGTGGCACGTAGCGTTCGGTTTCACTGGGTAAATCCAATGACCAAAAGTCGGTTTTTAAGCCTTTTTTCTCATTTCGTTTAATCGCATTGAGCACCCGAGATTCACCCGAGTTATAGGCTGCAATGGCATAAAGCCAATTGTTATTGGTTTTATCGTAGAGATATTCCAACATGTCGAGCGCCGCTGTTGTTGAAGCGGGCACATCACGGCGACCGTCGTACCACCAGTTCATTTCTAAACCGAAATGGCTGGCCATTGGCGTGGTGAATTGCCACAAACCCGATGCCGCACTGGCCGAAGACGCCGATGGATCAAAGGCGCTTTCAATAATAGGTAATAAAGCTATCTCAATAGGAAGATGACGCTTTTCAAGCTCTTCAACGATCAGGTACATATAAGGTGCAGCTCGCTCTGAGATGATCTCTAGATGCTGCGGATTTTTGATGTACCAATCGCGATATTGATTCACCAATTTTTGATCGGGAACCGGTAACTGCATACCTTGACGAATTCGCTCCCACACATCGGTAATTTGCGCCGACGGAGCCTCGGTTGCGAGGTAATATTCTGGGACTGTATTTTCGGTTGTGACGGCTTCAACTTCTGTCTGATTAACGCCATGGTTGTCTAATGTTTGACATCCTGTGAGTAGGGCAAATCCCCCTACAAAAACATAAAGTGATACTCTCATTGAAAACGGTAGTCCTCTGTTAGTGCATAGCTTTTCTTTATAGTAACAGTATGTTTTATATGAAGATAAAGACGACGCAGCGCGCAAAGTTTTCACGCAAAACGAGCCATTCTATGGGATCTTTTCGATCTTGTCCCTTAATTATCGTACATAATGTAAGGCCATTTTTGATTTACATCATCAAAAATGAGAAAAACTGTTTAAATTTCAATCTACAATATTGCTTTTGTGATCAAAAATTATCTTTCCACTGTCTGAGCAGGGTAAAACTGCTAAGTTCGTCTAAATTGGCATGATTTAGATCGCTAAAATGCTGTTTTATGCTGTCGATAATCTCAATATCGTTGGCGCGTAGAAACGGATTAATGGCGCGCTCTAAAGCGATGGTGGAGGGGATAGTCGCTTTCTCTTGGCGCCGCAACTGTATGGCGCGTTCGTTATAGTCTTGCAGCGCGCGATTGTTGGGATTGACCGCGAGGGCAAATTTGAGGTTTGAAAGTGTGTACTCATGGGCACAATACACCCGAGTGTCGGCGGGAAGCTGGGCAAGTTGCTGCAATGAGTCGAGCATTTGCGCTGGCGTCCCTTCAAATAAGCGTCCGCAGCCGCCGCTAAAGAGGGTGTCACCACAAAATAAGGCATCTTCAATAACGTAGGCAATATGTCCTGCTGTGTGCCCTGGAACAGCTAAAACTTGCAGCTCGCTACTCATATAGTCGAGTGTTAATCTGGGCTGCGCTGCTGCGTGCAGTGGATGGGTGATGCCTTTAATCTTCTCATTGTCTGGGCCAAAGACCGTGAGCCTGTCTTGACTGTAGGCTTGAAGTTCAGCGACGCCACCCGTATGGTCATTGTGGTGGTGGGTCAGTAAAATGCCCGCTAGCGTGAGTTGATTCGCCACTAGATAGTCAATAACTACATTCGCATCACCGGGATCGACAACATAAACCTGTGTTTGCGGCTGTTGTTGTAACACCCAGATATAATTGTCATTAAAGGCTTTAATCGCTGTTATAGTGAGCATAGAACTGCCTATGTCTGTATTTCAATTTGAAGATAAAGGTATTATCCATAAGTGAACAGCCTTTAGCGACCTTTGCCGCTTTTGCCCTGTGGCAAAATGGCAGTAATTTTTGACCCAATTGGATACTTGTCTACCAAGCTAACGGAGGAACTCTGTGTCGCATTTTAGTACTGAGCTCAAACCCGAACAATGGAGCGACTTGCCCAATGGTGAAGCGCTGCAACAAGCCGTTGCTAAGCAGCTTGAAGATTGGTGGCCAAGAGTCTTTGGTTATCATTTGTTAAAGTTAGGGCCTTTGAGTGCCGAATTATCGAGTATGGCATCGCCAGTGGCCCATCATTTTTCACTCTCGTCATCTCAAGGCGCCTCAATTGAAGGTGATTTTTGCCATTTACCCCTGCAAAATGCGGCGATAGATGCTGTGGTCATGAGTCTATTACTCGAATTTGAATCCGATCCTTACCGTATTCTTCGTGAAACCGATCGGGTACTCATCGCCGGAGGCTATCTTTTTATCGTCGGTTTTAATCCCTTGAGTCCGGTATTTTTGGGTAAGTTATGGCCTAAGTATCAGGATTGCCTCCCATGGAATGGCCGCTTCTTTATGCCATCAAGGGTGCGAGATTGGTTAGGTTTATTGGGTTATCAAGTGGTGGGCGATGAACGTTTGGTCTATCACCCTTTAATGGGCGATTTCACCCAAGGCAAATTTTTTCAACAGAGTTTAGCGTCATGGCTGCCTAGCGCGGGCAGTTTGTATTTGATTGTGGCACGCAAACTTGAGTCGCCACTCACGCCTATCCGCGATAAACGTAAGGTGCGGCAGACAAATTGGACCACGGCACCGACCGCGGGACGTTCAGGGCATTTATCAGAGCATTCGAAAAACGGATAAGCCTTTTCTATTTTAAGTACAGGTTTTTATATGCGTATCACCCTAAGACAATTGGCGGTATTTGAGGCTGTGGCGCGTAGCGGCCAAGTCGCAAAGGCGGCGGAGCAAGTTAATTTATCACCACCTGCCACTTCTATGGCCTTGGCAGAGTTAGAAAAACAGCTCAATGCCCGCCTATTCGAGCGCATTGGTAATCGATTACAGCTGAACTCGCAGGGTAATTTATTGTTGCCACTGGCGACGGATTTATTGCACCGTGTCGAGCAAATTGAGCAGGCATTTACCTACCATGGTGGCGATTTGGTTGGGCGGTTAAGTATTAGTGCCAGTTCAACCATAGGTAACTATCTGATGGCGAAAGCCGCAGTGGCATTTTGTCAGCAACATACTCAAACCCATGTGGATGTGGCGATTACTAATACTCAAGATGTGATCCAAGCGGTTGCGCAGTTCCGCTCAGAAATGGGTTTTATTGAAGGCCATTGCACTGACAATCGTTTGAGTGTCGAGGCATGGCATAAGGACAGATTACTGGTGTTTTGCCATCCGGCGCATCCTCTAGCTGGGAAAGTCGTTAAACCGGCGAAAGTGAGAGGTCAGTCTTGGGTGCTACGTGAAGAAGGTTCGGGCACTCGTGAGTATTTTGTCAATGCTGCCAATGAGTTGGATATGCAGCCAGAAGCTAAGTTCTGCTTTACTACGCCGGATGCAATTAAACTGGCGGTGAAACAAGGTGCTGGGCTTGGGGTGTTATCTGAGCTGGCGCTGGAGAAAGAAATCAGCCGCAAAGAGTTAGCATTAGTCACGATTGAGGGATTAGTGCTGGAGCGGCAGTTTTATCGTATTACCCATAAGAGTCGTCAGGCGACATCCTTAGGTCAAGCTTTTGTGCAGTTTTGTGAGAATTTTTTCAATATCGCAGGTGTAGAAGTTAAATAAACTTTTTATAGCAATGGCCCTTGTGAACAGTAAGCCTAAGTGATTTGTTTAAAAGGTTAATGTTGACGGTGGGCTTAAACGGTGAGATTAATCGCAAAATAAATCGTCATGCCTAAGTGTTTAGCTTAGGCGTGATGGCATCGAACTCACTTTTCTAATTCAGTTTTCTAACTTACTTTCGAATTTAGCTCGTATGAACTGGGGTTGTTCAAACTTAGCTCATTTAAGTAAGGGTCACAGAGTTAAGGCTGGTAGCCTAAGTCGGGTTGGGTTGGTTTAGATTCCGCCGCAGTGCGAGCTAACACGTCGCAACGTTCGTTTTCGGCGTGTCCTGCGTGGCCTTTAACCCATTGCCAGTCGATAGTGTGCATCTGTGAGGCTTTATCTAATCGTTTCCATAGATCAACGTTTTTCACTGGGGTACGGTTTGATGTCATCCAGCCTTTTTTCTTCCAGCCATGGATCCACGTCATTATGCCTTGGCGCATATACTGACTGTCGCTGGTGAGCACGACTTGGCAAGGCTCTTTCAAGCTTTCTAACGCTATGATGGGAGCTAATAACTCCATGCGATTATTGGTCGTGAGCGCAAAACCGTCGGACATCTCCTTTGTATGGCCTTTATAATTCATTACAATGCCATAGCCGCCAGGACCGGGATTGCCTAAGCAAGAACCGTCGGTGAAGATGTGGATCAGTTTTAGTTCAGTCATCAAATTGTTACCATAGCCGGGAATTTCGGCCGAGTATAACCAAAAATTGTCATAAGAAGCGCATAAAAACATGAATATTATCTCTAATGCTAGCCGTCAGGTTATTTTGGATACCGAAACCACAGGTATGAACCAGGGCAGCGGCGCCATTTATTTAGGCCATAGGATCATCGAGATAGGTTGCGTGGAAGTGGTGAACCGTCGTTTGACGGGGCGTTATTACCACCAATATATCAATCCTGGGCAAGCAATCGATCCTGAAGCCATCGCCGTTCACGGTATTACTGATGAGCGTGTTTCTAAAGAGCCGCGTTTTCATCAAGTTGCCCAAGAATTTATTAACTTTATCGACGGTGCAGAAATCGTCGCCCATAACGCGAACTTCGACGTGAGCTTTATGGATCATGAGTTTTCACTGTTGCAGCCGCGTGGACCGAAAACCGCTGATATTTGTCAGATCCTCGATACCTTAGAAATTGCTAAGTTCCTGCATCCCGGCCAGAAAAACAATCTCGACGCTCTCTGTAAGCGTTACGGTGTGGATACGTCTCGCCGCGAGTACCACGGCGCTTTACTCGATGCCGAGATCCTCGCCGATGTTTATTTGATCATGACAGGCGGCCAGACAAAGTTTAATTTGTCTAACGAAGAAGCGGGGCAGGAAGCGGGGGGGATCCAACGTTTTGATCCGCAATCACTTAATCTTAAAGTGATCGGCGCATCGGCCGATGAATTGACTATGCATGAACAACGCCTTGATTTAGTCGCAAAATCAGGTAAATGCCTCTGGAGAGGATAGAAAAATCATTATGCCGATGTCGTGCCATAAACTTATTTTAGCGCTTTGCCTTGCTGTCACTACACCGCTTGTGAGTGTGACGTCTGTATTGGCCGCCGACCAAGAGCCTGCCCAAAAAGTTGTTAAGTCGCCTAAGGCTGCCCCGATTGTAGGATTGGAGACGGCCTCAGAGCTTAAAAACCGTTTTCGTATCGACCATATGGTCGATAACATGACGCTGTTAGTTGAGCGTGAATACGGCTCTGCGCCAGTAGTGATAGTATTGCCCGATGGCAGTAAATGGTATGCCAATCGCCATCCCGAATCCGTTAAATGGGTCGATGGTATTACTGGCGATATTATTTACATTGAGTCGCCTATGCCTGGACCTTGGCAGTTGGTGGGTAAAGTCGTCCCAGGTTCGACCCTCAAAAAACTCTCTAAACTCGAAATCGAAGTGCAGCCTTTGCCGCAGCCGATATTCCAAGGTGAGCAAGTTAAAATTGTTGCCCAGTTGATGGGGGATGCCCAGCGTGTGCGCATGCCGGGACTCGACTTTCTGGTGGAGTGGACGGCTCATTTTGTGAGTAAGCACAGGGCCGGCGATGAGAATTTTGCCGCGGGTGACATTATTGTCGGCTCCTATAAAGACAATGGTGAAGATTATGATGAAAAACCTGATGATGGCGTATTTACCAGTAATATCAATGTAAAGCAGCCTTGGGGTGACTATGAGTTTGTGGTGCAGGCACGCAACAACGTGTTTGAGCGGCAGATTTCATTTCCGTTTAGATTATCACCGCGGCCAATTAATTTAGAAGTCATTACCCCAGACGATCCGTTAACAGGGCAATGGAAGATCATGTTGCACGTCGATAGTGCTGTGCTGCAACTGGCTGAAACGCATTTTTCCTTTGAGTTGGTGGGCCCTGCTGGCTTACAACTGCCTTTAACGGTGAATGGCCTTACTGAGCCGGACTCTGAACTAGATTTACCGATTGTGACTGAGTTTGGTAGTTATCGTATTAAAGGTTTTGTAGCAACGACAACGATTACTGGTCGAGAGATTGTGCTGGATTTACCTGAGCTATTTTTCAACTTAATTCAGCCACCAGAGCCACCGCCGAGCGCCGAAGAGTTAGCTGCTGTTGCTGCACAAAAAGCGGCAGAGGAAGAAGAACTTGCAAAGAAAGATGCGATGTTTTGGATCATCACAATCAACACTATCTTATTAGTCTTGGGCGTGGTGGGATTAATTGTGTGGCGTAAACGCCAAAGTCTAGCACAGGCCTTAGCTGCCGCTGAGTCACGTTTATTGGAAGAAGCATCGGCGAATTCAGCTGCAGCGCCTTCGTTAGATGAAATCGATCTCACTATGCCAGATGAAGCGGATAAAGACCGATAGTTCGCAGTCACTTAATGTGTTTGATTAATCACTTTGAACTGCGGCGTTTCAGCGATATTTGGTACATAAATCAAGCTCAACTATTGATTTGGTTTTTTTTTAATCAAATGAAAAATATAAGTAAAAAAACGGTTGACGCCTGCAGGGCTCGACCGTATTATTCTTCGCATCTTAAGCAGAAGCCTTAATAAGTCAGTTTGATTATAGTATTTCTGTATTAGCTTCAGCGGCCTGTCACGCTGAGGTTAGCGGGTTTAAAACTCGTCAGATATTAGATATGGAAGAATTTGGAGCGGTAGTTCAGTTGGTTAGGCTATCGTTTTAACATCAGCGGCCTGTCACGCTTGTGTTAGCGGGTTTAAAACTCGTCAGATGTTTGATATGGAAAAATTTGGAGCGGTAGTTCAGTTGGTTAGAATACCGGCCTGTCACGCCGGGGGTCGCGGGTTCGAGTCCCGTCCGCTCCGCCAAATTAATAAAAAGGCCTTACAGCAATGTAAGGCCTTTTTATTTCTATCTTTTTCATCAAATAATTGCAGCATAAAATCGCTGCAGCTTGCAGTCCATCGCTGTTGCGCCTTGGTTTCACTTAGGTCATGCAGTCTTCGATAAACTTTATAGCGTTTATGCATTTGCTGCTATTGTTAAGCGAAATAGATAATTCCCGAGCCATTATCATGCTCATGTCATCTATTTCATTAAAGATAATGCGAGCTCATTGTTTTCCTCACCTAAAGGATTTTTTATGGTTGAACAAATCACGGGTATGTTAGCGCTGATTGGAGTGTTATCGCTTTTTTGTCAATGGCTTGGTTGGAAACTACGCTTACCGGCAATTTTGCCCTTACTGCTCTGTGGACTCACCCTCGGCCCCGGACTTGGTTTCCTCAATCCCGATGTGATTTTTGGCAATTTACTCTTTCCGATCATTTCTCTCGGGGTTGCCGTGATCTTGTTTGAGGGCGCTTTGACCCTCAACTTTAAAGAAATCAAAGATCATGGTCGTATGGTGACGCATCTTGTGACTATAGGGACAGTGATAACTTGGGCTTGTATCAGCACGGCCACCTTTTATTTACTCGATTTTAGTTGGGAAATAGCACTCCTCTTTGGCGCATTAGTGGTGGTGACGGGACCGACGGTTATCGTGCCTATGCTTAGAAGTGTGCGCCCTAAATCCCAACTTGCCAGTATTTTGCGCTGGGAAGGCATAGTTATCGACCCCATAGGCGCATTGCTGGCGGTATTAGTTTTTGAATACATAACTGTTTCAGGCGATCCCACGACACATGTGCTCTATGCATTAGGCTCTATGCTTTCGCTAGGATTAGGGCTCGGCGCTGCGGCAGGTTACCTCACAGGGCAAATATTAAGACGCAACCTGTTACCACATTATTTGCGCAATACCGCAGTCTTGACCTTAATGCTGGGTATCTTTGTCGGCTCTAACCTATTACAGGAAGAGTCGGGTTTACTGACTGTGACCGTTATGGGCATTTGGCTTGCCAATATGCGCGGTGTGGATATTGCTGAAATCCTCGAATTTAAAGAAACCTTAACCGTACTGTTGATTTCGGCACTGTTTATTTTATTGGCGGCGCGATTAGATTCTAATGCCATGCTCGACTTAGGTTGGGGTGGACTGGGCGTTTTAGCGGTCACTATGTTGCTAGCACGGCCACTGAGTATTTGGGTTTCTGGTATAGGCACCTCTTTATCGAGGGCTGATAAGTGGTTTTTATGCTGGATTGCACCGCGAGGCATTGTCGCTGCGGCGGTATCGTCATTGTTTGCGATTAAGTTAGAAGCCAACAATGTGCAGGGCGCTGATGCGATTGTGCCCTTAGTGTTTTTAATTATTATCGGCACGGTTGTTATCCAAAGTTTAACCGCGGGACGTTGGGCGCGATTCCTAGGTGTCAAAGCCGATTCTGCCCAAGGTCTATTGATTTTCGGTGCTTCTAAATTTTCCCGTGAGTTAGCTAAAATCTTAAAAGCCAAGGATATCAAAGTGCTATTGGCTGATAATAACTGGGATAACATACGCCTCGCACGTATGGATAATATCCCAGTGTATTTTGGTAATCCCGCATCGGAACATGCTGAAACCTATATGGATTTAACGGGGATTGGCCGCGTGTTGATCATTTCGCCTTATCGACAATTGAACCCTTTAGTGAGTTTCCATTTTCAAGATTTCTTTGGCACTAAGAAGGTCTTTGGCTTAAATAATACCGAGGTCGGCAGTGCGCGCCACCAGCTCTCAGAAAGTTATAAGCAGCGTTTATGTTTGTTTGGTGATGCCGTGTCCTATGCCAAGATAGCAAGCCTAATGGCGAGAGGCGCTCAGCTTAAAGTGACCAATTTAACTGAAAACTTCAGCTTTGAGCATTTCCGTAAGCGTTACGGTGAAACGGCTATGCCACTGGTTTATTTAACCAAGGAAGGTAAGGTCGTTGTAGTGTCTGGCAACGATACTGTGTTCCCGAATGGTATTGAGCTCATTAGCCTGCTACCGATTGAAGCCTTAGAAGAAGCCAAAGTACAGCAAGCGATTGCAGAGCGAGAAGCACAGGAAGCCCAAGAGAAAGCCGCAGCAGAAGCCGCTTTAGCGAAGATAAAAGCGGATGAAGAGGCTGAACAATTAAGGCTTGTACAGGCTGAAGCTAAAGTGGCTATTGAGGATAATACCGCTGATCCACTTCAAGCTGAAGATGAGACTTTAGTGAAGAGTTAACCTAGGCTGTGATTGGTATTAGACTCCACTCAGTGATGGAGTAGTTTGAATTGTCATTGGGTCAAGGCATTAAAAAAGGAGGCTAATTAGCCTCCTTTTTGTTGGTTTAAATCTTACGGAGTGGATTACGCTGCGCGTTCCTGTGAAGTGGTTGAAACCACTTCTGGACGCAGTTCAGCTGGGTCAAAGTCATCAACGTTGATTGACTTCATACGACCGATTTCCGCTCTTTCTAGCAAGTTAACTTCATCGTCGCTTAGCACGCCCAGTGCTTTACCTTCAGCGGCTACTTTATCTAACCACATGAAGGGTAGACGTTTACCGCTCGCCTTACAGACTTTGTCATGTAGCGGCTCAGACGCGATGATGTCCAGTAGCGTTTGTTCTTGGATCCCCACAGCATTGTGCTCAGAGTTAGTCCAGAACTGGCCTTTACCTAGACGGTCACGGCTTTCACACGGTGTTTGCATGATCTTAGCAACTTTATGATCTAACACATCGCTTGGGCGTTTCAGTGGACGACCGAATGGGAACATCACCACGCGTAATGCGCCGCCAAGACCCATAGGGAAGTTATCCAGCAAATCGTCTAACGAGGCTTGTAACTTGTACAGCGCATCTTCAACCGCCCATTGCACTAATGGTAAGTCGTCGGTTTGGCGGCCTTCATCTTCATAGCGTTTCAGCGTGGCTGATGCCAGATACAGTTGGCTCAGTAAGTCACCTAAACGGGCAGAGATACGCTCTTTACGTTTAAGGTTGCCGCCCAAGGTTGCCATGGCTAAGTCAGAAAGCAGGGCAAGGTTGGCACTGAAACGGTTCATCTGTTGATAGTAACGTTTGGTTTTATCTGAATAAGGCGCGTTAGAGAAACGGCTTGATGTCAGACCTAACCAGAAGCTACGGATGAAGTTACTGGTCGCAAAACCAATGTGACCAAAGATGGCTGCATCGAAGTTAGCTAAACCTTGACCCGATTCGGTATCAAATGCTGACTCCATTTCTGCCAGTACGTAAGGATGGCAACGAATTGCGCCTTGGCCGTAGATGATCATAGAACGGGTCAGGATGTTTGCGCCTTCAACGGTAATCGCGATAGGCGCAGCTTGGTAGCCGCGACCTAAATAGTTGTTGGGGCCAAGACACACGCCTTTACCACCATGAATATCCATGGCATCGATAACGCATTTCTGCATACGATCCGTCAGGTGATATTTCACAATTGCAGAGATAACCGACGGTTTTTCACCTAAGTCGATACCTGTGGTGGTCAACGTTGTCACTGCATCCATCAGATAGGCGTTACCGCCGATGCGTGCCATTGGCTCTTCGATACCTTCAAGCTTACCGATAGGCAATTTGAACTGACGACGAATACGAGCATAAGCCCCTGTTGCCAGCGCTGCAGTTTTCACACCACCTGCTGAGTTTGATGGCAGCGTGATACCACGACCCACTGATAAACATTCCACCAGCATGCGCCAGCCTTGACCTGCCATTTTCGGGCCGCCAATGATGAAGCTTAATGGCACGAATACTTCGTTGCCGCGAGTCGGACCGTTTTGGAACATGCAGTTGAGCGGGAAGTGACGACGACCCGTTTCTACTCCTTCCACATCGGTAGGGATCAAAGCACAAGTAATGCCGAGTTCTTCTTTATCGCCAAGTAGATGCTCTGGATCGCGCAGTTTAAAGGCGAGGCCTAATACTGTCGCGACAGGCGCTAAGGTTATGTAACGTTTGTTCCAGGTCAGTTTCATACCCAGAACTTCTTCACCTTCCCATTGGCCTTTACACACGATACCAAAGTCAGGAATCGAGCCTGCATCGCTACCAGCTTCTGGGCTGGTCAGTGCGAAACAAGGCACTTCTAACCCTTTAGCTAAACGCGGTAAATAATGGTTTTGTTGCTCTGGTGTGCCGTAATGTTGCAGCAGCTCTCCAGGGCCTAAAGAGTTAGGCACACCAACAGTTGATGCCAACTCGCTGCTTAATCCCGCCAGTTTTTGTAACACACGAGATTGGGCATAAGCCGAATATTCTAAACCGCCGTATTTTTTCTTAATGATCATGGCGAAGAAGCCGTGATCTTTCAGATATTGCCATACTTCAGCGGGTAAATCAGCCAGTTGGTGTGATACTTGGTGTTGATTCACCATGCGGCACACTTCTTCAACAGGGCCATCGAGGAAGGCCTGTTCGTCAGCACTTAAACGCGCAGCTGGGTAGTTATGCAGTTTTTTCCAGTTCGGGTTACCCGCAAACAGATCGGCTTCCCACCAAGTGGTGCCGGCTTCAATCGCTTCTTTCTCAGTTGAAGACATTTCCGGCATGATGCCGCGATAAACCTTCATCAGTGGGCGACTGATCACATTTTGTCTAAATGCACTGATATTTAACGGCAAGGCTACCACAAGGAAAACGATCCAAGAGATAGGGCCGACAACATCGAGTGTCCATCCAGCTGTCATCACAACAGCGGCTGCAATAGTGGCAGTGAGCAAAGATACCCGAAGGTAAGCTAGGGCTCCTAGCACTAAGATCATGGCGATGATCCAAAGTAGGGTAGTCACTGTAATTCTCCTTAAATATGACCGAGTGCCAACCACAGGTCATAGAGTGTTTTGTTGATTGCGATCACAATTATAGTTTGTGGTCAGACCTGTGTCGCATAAAAGTTAAACCTAAGACAATTTTAATACAAGTATTTTTCAAACAATTGTTTAAATTATTTGTCGACTTTGATCATTCCACAAATGTCATCAACTAGTTACAATGCCAACAAGTGGATTTTTGATTGATGATAGGCGAGAAATATGTGCGAGTTACTGGCAATGAGCGCCAATGTGCCAACCGATATTGTGTTTAGTTTTACGGGATTAGCACAACGAGGAGGCGTAACAGGTCCCCACGTGGACGGCTGGGGTATTACGTTTTACGAGGGGAAAGGTAGCCGTACTTTTAAAGATGCTTGCCCGAGTAGCGAATCGCATATTGCAAAATTGATCAAATCCTACCCGATTAAAAGTGAAGTCGTAATAAGCCATATTCGCCAAGCGAATCGCGGCTGCGTGTCTTTAGAGAATACTCATCCTTTTACCCGCGAATTATGGGGACGTTATTGGACCTATGCTCATAATGGCCAATTGACGGACTATCTGCCTAAGTTTAACGTCTCGCGCTATCAGAGCGTTGGTGATACTGACAGCGAACTCGCTTTCTGCTGGATTTTGGAACAAGTTGCCCAGAAGTTTGGCGATGCTAAACCTGAAGATATGTTGGCTGTGTTTCATTATGTCGCGACGTTGGCCGAACAAATCCGTGCCTTAGGTGTGTTCAACATGATATTGAGCGATGGTGAGCACCTGATGAGCTATTGCAGCAATAATTTATGTTACATCACTCGCCGCGCACCGTTTGGCAAAGCGAAACTTATTGATACCGATGTGGTGATTGATTTTGATAAGGAAACTACCGCCCATGATGTGGTGACTGTGATTGCGACGCGTCCATTGACCGAGAATGAACAGTGGCATGTTATGCAGCCGGGTAACTGGAAGCTATTTAGATTAGGCGAGCTGTTAATCGATCTTTGATGTTATCCAACGCATCTTTTAGCAAACAAGGATTAGTGATAGGCCATTAGTAACGAACTTGTTGCAATGAACTGTCAGCTATGAACCATTAGCTATGAGCATTAACCGAACTTAGAGGCTGGCCCTAGGTTCGGTTAAATATTAGCTCGGTTAGATATTGGCTTGGTTAGATATTCATTCGGTTTGGTTTTATCGGTGTGAGTTCAGCTTAGGCTTTGTATCATTGAGCTAAGTTGATTTCCTTAACTTAACTCAATGCTTTGCCAGTTAACCTTCTGTCGTACCGAGCAGTTTTGGTACTTGCGGTTGCTCAGCAATATCTGCAGGCGCGCTTTCTTGGCTCACAACTTCATCGAAGTGATATTTAAGTAACTTAATATCCAGCTGCTTACTGCCTTTTTCAAAATGTGTTAACCGCACGGGCAGGTAGGCTAAGTCTGGCGCCATCCAGAAGAAGGTTTGGCGTTTTTTATTGTCACGCACCACTTCAATTTTGACTGTGTCGTAACTGCCACTGTCGATGTTCATCCGTTCTCTGCCAATCACATGGAACTTGTATTCATCCAGTTCGTTATCTTTGACCATCTTGTAGTCAAGTGCTTCTTTGCCCGCGGCCATATCGAGCCTGAATTGCAATTGCACCATTAATGGATCGAAAATCTCGCCTTCATAGGGGAATTTACCTTTCTCGTCTTTATAACGGGTATGAATAAAGCCCTGCGCTTTGGCGAACGCGGTTTGCTCTGTGTAATTCGGGCCGACACCTTGGCGCTGCTGTAAGTAACGCAAAGGGCTGAGTTGACTATTTTCTTGAGTAAATTCACTCAAGATGTGGCGCACATCGGTTAGCAATAACAGGCTAAGATCGCTGTCAAAACGATACTTATACACCCCATCTTCTGGATTGGGCAGCGTGTATTTGGCTTTACCGAGTTCGATATCCCCATAGTTGACTTGGTATTCGGCTGTCTGCGGCGTGAGCGGCGTCGGCGCGGCTATGGCAAACATACTTTGGGTGAGGGCAGTTAAGCTCACTAATAATGTGGGAATGGTACGCAAAGAATGCTCCTTGGGTCGCAGGTTTTCACCTTGTATCACTACAAAACGCTCAGTAGTGGTTGATAAAAAAGTGTCGAGTAGCATGCTTACTTACACAGTTCAGGTTAAATCAGTTCAGCGTAAATCAAAAATCGGAATCGACTGTTAGCAGGTTATAGCCGAGGCCGACACTTCTGTAAATAGCGATGTAAACAGTTTATGGATCAGTATATTAAACTAAAATGGCATTGCCATGACTAAAGTGACCAGATCGGGACGCCACTGGTACTCAGACAAACTAACTTTGCCGCAGTTCACTGTTATCCCTTCGATTCTTAATAATTCCATCTGTTCCTGAAAGGAGACTGAATTTTTCTCGAAGGAGATTTTACCCTGACTATTGAGTACTCTGTGCCAAGGCAGAGACAAATGCTCGGGTGCCGATTTGAGTGCCTTGGACACATAACGTGCTCGCCCCGGTAATCCCGCATAATCGGCAATTTTGCCATAACTGCTGATTTTCCCCTGCGGGATCATAGCGACGATATGCCAGATTTTTGCCATGGGAGACAAGTCCACCGCTTGGGGCTGGTGACTCGCTAAATCCTGTTCATCTTGGCTATCTTTTTCAAGATAGCGATACAGCGGCGATTTGTCTTTCGGAAACGATGCCATCGAATAGTTGGCCCTCAGCTAAATGCGTGTTCATGCTCAGAGAATCAGTCTTAAAAGGTCACACAGTAAAAGTCGCCCGCGACGAGGTTGGGTTAGTGTAACGGCAAAGTCTGGTTTAGCGGAAGAAGTGAGGGCATTAAGCACTCAATGGATGATGCATTACTCGGTATTTTTTATCGACTATCTCGATTGCTAACAAAATATTTAAACTGTTTTTAGCTTTAATATTGTGTAAATGGTCAAATAGTCCATAATAGCGCCAATTTTTTTGACTCGATGAGAGAAGATAACTGGCATGGCTGTACTCGATATTTTAACCATTCCCGACGAGCGCCTTAAACGTAAAGCGCAACCTGTAAAAGATATTGAAGCTGTTCAGGGATTTATCGATGATTTAATCGAAACCATGTATCACACGGACGATGGTATCGGTTTAGCGGCAACGCAAGTCGGCAGTACGGATGCGATTATCGTGATCGATTTATCTGACGGTCGCGACCAACCTCAAGTGCTGATCAACCCTGAAATCGTCGAAAAGTCTGGCGAGTTTGTGGGTGAAGAAGGCTGTCTGTCGATCCCAGGTTATCGCGCTAAAGTGTCACGTTTTGAAAAAGTTAAAGTGACCGCCTTAGACAGAACTGGCAAAGCTATCGAAATCGAAACCGATGAGTTTTTAGCCATAGTGTTGCAGCACGAAATCGACCATTTGCATGGCAAAGTATTTATCGAACATTTATCCATGTTAAAACAACAGATTGCGCTTAAAAAAGTGCGTAAATACGCTTAAGCCTATTGCATGAAAGCGTGCAAAAAAGTGTATGAGCGCTTTTGAGCGCGTGTTGCACCTCATGACTAGCCGCATTTTATGATGCGGCTTTTTTGTATCTAAAATTGGTATGTAAAACCTGAGTTTGAATGTCTTTGACTTGATATGTGAACATAGCGACTTGTTTTAACAGTAATGAGTGGATAAGGTAGCCAGCAACATCCGCTAGCAATAAATTCAGTAGCATCATTAGCGGCAGTGTATGGATACGGTAGGGAAACAGATGAAACTTAAGATCATAACCAGCGGCATAATCTCACTCGCAATGCTTTCACTGAGTGGTTGTAGTGCCTTTTTTAACGGTAATACCACGGAGAAAAATGCGGTATCGAGTAGCTTAGTCGAATACTTATATCCAGATGAGAAGAGCCGCCAAGCCCAGCAGCCATCCTTACCTGTACTGCGTTTGCCTATTACCGTCGGCATTGCTTTTTTACCTTCATCCCATTGGCAAGCCGATGCCATAGACAGTCGCGCCCAAGTCGCTTTGCTCAACAAGGTGAAACAATCCTTTATTAAATACGATTATATCGATCGTATTGAAATCATTCCGAGCACCTACCTTAAGAATGGCAAAGGCTTTAATACCTTACAGCAAGTTGCCCGCCTGCATGATGTCGATGTGATGGCGCTGGTATCTTATGATCAAATGATGCAAAGCCACGAGAACAAATCGGCCATTCTTTATTGGACTATCGTGGGCATGTATTTAATCCCCGGCAATGAGAATGCAATCCAAACCTTTGTCGATACTGCGGTGTTCGATATGCGCAGCCAAAAGATGTTATTTAGGGCGCCGGGCATAAATCAGTTAACTGAAAGTTCAACCGCTGTTGGCGTGACAACAACTTTAAGGGAGAAATCCTATGAGGGTTTTGAGCTGGCGGTGAACGATATGATAGTCAATTTAGATGATGAACTCGCCCGCTTTAAAACACGGGTTAAAGAAGAGCAGGTTGCCACCATAGAACATAAACAAGGTTACAGCGGCGGTGGCAGCTTATCGCTATTGATACTTTCACTACTGGGGATTTTTGCGTTGCGCCGTTTAACGATTTGCCGTGAATAAAAAAATTAAGTGCCAATTAAGATCGTTAAGAATGAGCAAATTGAAGTTTGCATTGAATCATGACGTGAGCAAAAAGTCTATAAAGTTGAGCACAGGTTTTGGTTACTAACTTAATTGTAGTTAACGTTTTGATTTTATTTTTATTTTTAAAGTGGTTTGCAGAGGCTGCAGTATTGCGTCGGACACCACTTAAACGGGCGCGATACATTAGCCGTTTAACAAGGAGAAAAATTAAATGGATTTAAATTCACTATTACTGTTTGCAGTTGCTTGCCTTGCTATCAATCTTATCCCTGGACCCGATGTTATCTACATTGTATCTAACACAATGAAAGGGAAAATGATCAGTGGGCTTAAAGCTGCGATGGGTTTAGGTGTGGGTTATTTTGTTCACACGCTTGCTGCTAGCTTGGGATTATTTGCCATCATTCTCAGCTCAGCGTTGGCTTTTAGTATTGTGAAGTGGTTGGGCGCCGCGTATCTAGTGTATTTAGGCATTCAAGCGTTAATATCAATGTGGCGTGGCAACAATAAAATTGTGGTCGATGACAATAGCAAACCAAACGGCAACGTATTTTTCCAAGGCATTGTCGTTAGTGTACTTAACCCTAAAGTCGCTTTATTTTTCCTCTCTTTTTTGCCACAGTTTATTGACCCGTTAGCAGGTTCAACGTCAATTCAGCTGTTAACCCTTGGTCTTATTTTCAGTTTGTTAGCGACCCTGTGTAACGTCCTTTATGCGTCGGCAGGAAGTTGGGTATTTAGTCGGCCCAATTCCCAGCGTTATTCCAGAGCCTTAGAGGGGATATCAGGGGTGTTGCTTATTGGCTTGGCCAGTAAAGTCATGACCAGTGATAGATAGTTTTTTCATAAGTTTTCATAAGCCACCCATAGTTTTTCATAAGCAATTTTCGTAAGCCACTCATTCTAATTTAGCGATGACTCCTTTGTGAGTCACCAATTTCGCAACTAGGCTTAGTATCTTTAATCCAGCACAAGGAGTGTGATGATGCCACAGCCAAGGAGAACTCAAATCAGTTTGGAAGATACGCCTTTTTATCACTGTTGTAGTCGAGTCGTTAGGCGTGCCTATTTGTGTGGTGAAGACCATTTCTCTGGTAAAAACTACGACCATAGACGCGAGTGGGTAGAGCAACAACTGCTTAAACTGGCTCAGGTTTTTGCTATTGATGTCGCTGCTTATGCGGTGATGAGCAATCATCTGCACTTGGTACTTTGTGTGGATATTTTCCAAGCCAATCAATGGAGTGATAGAGAAGTGCTTGAGCATTGGCATCAAGTATTTAAAGGCACTGAATTAACACAACAATTTGTCAAAGGGCAAGTTGTTGAAGCCCATGACGTGGTTAACCTTAAACACCATATCGCTCTATACCGCAGTCGCTTAAGTGATATTTCTTGGTTTATGCGCGCCTTAAATGAACCTATCGCCCGTAAAGCAAATCAAGAGGATAACTGCACTGGACGCTTCTGGGAGGGCCGTTTTAAATCCCAAGCCCTACTCGATGAGGCGGCAGTACTCGCATGTATGACTTATGTTGACCTCAACCCTATC
>NZ_JAUOET010000033.1:0-45617 GCF_031932075.1 Shewanella sp. SP1S2-4 | reverse complement strand
TAGTTAATACGGTAAAGCGATAGTTTTTACTTTGGCTCTGACGACGAATCATTATAGTGTAGGCTTATGATTTTTATTGACAAAAAAAGCATGTGCAGTATCTTATACTGTTTTATATTTTGCTTATTTTTTAGATCAATAGGGGGATAAATGGATGAGACGTTTAGCAGTACAAACACGTAATGACTCATATGGATCGAAAAGGGATTATCAAGATATACATATTAAAAAATCTCAGCAGCTGCAAATACCATCAGGAAAAGTTATATTTAGTAAGTTTGTTGAATTTAAGGACGATGTGTCTTTGTTGGCATTTGGTGGTTTTATTTTTCCGACACGAGATACACATCTTAATTTGCGAATAGAAATAAATGGTGAATTTTATGATGAATCTTTTAAGCTTATACAAAATTGGAATAGAGTAGGTCTTTGTGTTTCTGTGGCGGGTCTCAAATCAGCTAGAATACGTGTTCATTTAGAGTTTGATAATTGTATTAATTTTTCTGCATGGGGGCTTGAACTAGACAAGCTTGAACTTTCAGAAGATATTACTAGTATTGCAGGTTTCATTGAAGCTCTGAACCAAAATCATTTAAGTCCTGAAACCTATTACTTCGAGCATTCCAACAGTATAGATGTAGATTTGGATGAAGAACAATATTCTCATATCAAAATAACTGAGGGAGCTGATGTTGAGCTTAAGAAGTGTTCATTCTGTCAACGTTTATTGCCTTTAAGAAGTGATTTGCCCGGTGCAATATCGTTCCATAAGCATAATGCAAAAATTTCAAATCATCAGAATGAATGTAGATCTTGCAAAAAGTGGAGAATAAATAATACTTTTAATCCACTTAGAACAACTGATCAGCTTCACGAGTCATCAGTGATTACTAGAGAGAGAAAGTTACTTTTACGAGAACCTATGATCTTGCAGGAGATCAAAGAACGATCTGGTGCTGGGTTAAAATCTCAGATATGGGAAAAATTCGAAAGAAAATGCTTTTATTGTAAAAATCCTGTCGCTTTAAATGAGTTTCAACTGGACCATACAAGACCTTTAGCCTACTTATGGCCAATTGATGAGCATGCAACGTGTCTTTGTGCCGAACATAATAATCAAAAAAAGGATAAATTTCCTGTTGATTTCTATAGTTACGAGCAATTAACTGAGCTCTCAAGTATTACTGGTTTGCCACTGGAGCAATTATCTGCGAAAGGAATAAATGAACCAGAGTTGATTAGAATTATTGATAATATAGTTGATTATTCTCGGAGTTGGGATGCGAGAACTTTTAATGCCATTGCTAGAAAAGTTATTGAATTAAAACCTGAATGTGATCTGTTTCATATTTTGCGAGGTAATTCTGAAGCGGCTTTCTTATCTGTGATGGATGAATTAGAAAACCGCCCTGAATCAGTAGGTTAAAATACTGGCGTGAAGAAAAGCAAATTATGTGCTTTGGTAAAACCTTTATCCTTAATGCCATGATTTGCGACTTTATCAACACAATCTAGCACTTCACCTACATATTCGAAGTTTGGAGGTGCTAGTTTTTTAAGCTCCTCTGACATATCTTTTTTTCCACCTTTCCCTAAATGGAGTATAAGTATTCCATTTTTTTTGATAACTTTGTGACACATGTTAAAAAAATCTTTGTAAACTTCAATATTGGCTACTTGCTGCCTTTCCAGATAGTCTAAACTATCTTTTTTAAAGTTTTCATCGCTCCAACCGCAAAACCATAATCTTAACCAATTAGGTCTATCGAATCTCATTCCATAGAAAGGTGGAGAGGTGATAATTGCATCATACTTAGTAGAAGTATTAGCTAGTTCTCGAAAGTCACCGTGTATACCACGACCATGAACGAAAGTGGATGGAAGCTCTACAGACAAAGCTCTCAATCCTTTTTCTTTTATCTTTTCAAAAGTGTTTTTGTATACAAATTCACCTGTAGGAGAAAATGGTGTAATTGGATGTGAGTTTCTCGATAAGGCATATGGTCTATTTCCGTGTAGTATATGCAAAAGACATGACCAAAAAAAATTCTCACCATCTGTTTTTTCATGATTATTCTTGCTAAGAAACATTTTTTTTAGTTTTAATATCTCTTCTAAAGTCTTTGGATGATAATAATCTTTCACTGTAGCGTTTAGACCAAAATTTGCATTTTCATAATCATCTTCTGATAATACTATTTGATCATATTTTGCTTTGATTACGGTTAGTAAATTTTCGAATTGATCTAACGAAATAGGAGAAAGTTTACCTTTAGCAATTGTTGACGCGAATGGACTTTTATCATTAGAAACTGAATATCTACCAGACATAGAAGCTTCAAATGGAATAGTACCAACACCACCGATAGGATCTAAAACAGAGCCACCTTCAGGTACAAATTCTTTTATCAACCAATAAGCGATAGAAGGCTTTAGTTTACCTTGGTAAGAGCATAATGAATGTAAAGGATGTCCCCAATTTTTTTTTGAATAAGGTTCAGTTTTATATGGTAACTGGTTTTGAAATTGTTCTATTTTAGTTTTTAATAATGTTGTCATTTTATTCATTCTTTAGTAAACACTAATTCTACTTGCACGAGCTCGCTCTTGTCTCTTGAGAATCTTTTGGCTAATGTATGCTCGTGAATAAATGTCAAACCAGCTTTCTCAGCAACTTCTCGGAGTAAAGTATGAGTTGGTACGTGAACACCGTAAAATTTTGAATCACCAATATCTAAAAGTAATTTACCTCCAACTATTAAGCCCTTCTGTACGTTTACAAGCACTTCAAACATGTCCGAAAAGTAGTGACGTACCATTGTAGGAATCCTTTTATCTTTGGACTTTATATCAAGTTCTTGTGCGACAGCTTCAACACTAGCAAACTTGAAATAATCCTCCTTTTTATATACATCATTAATACCTCCAGTGACAGTTAGCTCCCTATACTTCTTTAAGTCTTTTTCACTACTAATTAAAGACATCAGCCATAATTCAATTTTAGTATTTCTAAAATAGTTAGTACCGTTTAAGTATGGAGGTGATGTTAGTACTAAATCGAATTTTCCGAAGTAGCTTTCAGGAATTACTTTAGCATCATTTGAGACTTGAACAGTATCCTCTATTTCATCAGGATAATTTTCAATATCCCGAATCATCCGCTCGATCGATTCTGTGATCATTTTTGAGACATTAACAACACGGTTCTTATATTCATTAGGTTTTCGCCTCCTTAAATCAGCCCTTCGAGTCATGTTAGAGCATGCCACTGCATTTGCAGCACACGCTAGTCTTAATAACCTGAGTATATGAGGTTCATCTTCACTAACATCATTTACAAAATCCATTGCAGCGAGGAGTTCTCTTATATGATTTTCTTCAAAGAAGTCTCTATTTGGAAACGCTTCATTATAGTTTGATAAGTCAATACTTTTAGATTTAAGTTTCAGGTTATCTTCTTTAATTAGGTTCAAATAAGAGTTTGTAATAACTTTAAATCTTTCAAAATTATTTTTCGCCCATCCTGCTGATGAAACTTTGGCGTTACATACTTCAACCATAAATGGATTCAATTCTGAAAAATAAGACTTAATCCCAAGTAATGAAGCCGATAATTGGGTTGTTCCTGAACCACCAAAAGGGTCATAAATAGCTTTTGGTTTAGAACCGTCTCTTAAAATTGCATCCCTAGCATAGTTAGCTGAAAAACCTTCTACGTATGGGTACCAACCATAACTTCCTTTTCTTAAACTGTCAGAAAAAGTAACCCCAATAGCTTCAGTTTCTTTTTTGAGATTAATGGGTTTTGAGTTTGTATTCGGTTGTAAATATTTCTCATGCAACAGAGATAATATGACATTGCTTAGGCTGCGGTGTTCTTTCGTAGCAAGTGACTCTAAATGCTCTAGTGTTGGGTCTCCTAACTCATGACGAATTTCAACACCACCCATTGCTAGCGTTTTTCCAATAAAGTCCTGTGTCCAACCATTTTTATCTGAAGGGGTAGGTATGCTTATATTAACCTTCGTTGGGTTTCCTGATAGTACTTTTTTTTGGGGAAAGTAAATCGTTTTAAATTGATGTTTTGTCACTCGAAGTTCTCTATCCTAACTTTTGTGGTATTTTACATTTTTTTCTTTGAGAAAGAAAAAAGAATTGATATTATTTTGTCGAATGGACAGAGCGACCGCATGAGTGTACATTATTTAGTCGGTGCACATAATCCAGCGATTAACACCTTCTTCAGAAATTCTGGATTCATTAAACAACTCTTTCGTTTACCAACAATGCTGAGCTTTGTCGGTTCTTTTTGTAGCATGTTTAGAGACATGTGCCTTAAGTAAGCGAGGTTTTCAGCGCCGTTATTTTTGTATATCTGGCATGTATCTTCGTTCATGGTGACATCCAAGACCCAGTGCATTGACTCGAACCGCCAATGTTCGCGAGTCGCACTTAAGGCTAGCTCTGCTGATAACACTTTCGAACTTATATAGTAACGATATTCAAGGCTCGCCGCCTTGCCTTTAACAGCCCTAAAGCTTTCTTTAGTGCTTCCCAATGTGTAAAATCACCGTCAAGTGCAGCTGAACTCAGCACGTAGCAGGTTCGGTTTTCAATACGACCATGACCAGTTTCTATGTTGAAATTGTCATCAATTAAGCCAGCTGAACGATGCCAACTAAACGCTTTATTTACCGCTTTAGCCAAGTTGCCTTGATTGTTTTTTACCGCCAGTAGGAAGTCATCACTTTTGTCGATAATCGCTTTTGCAATAGCGTTTGACAGCCCATAGCATCGATTGTCACTAGCGCCCCGCGCAGGACTAGCATTTTTAATAAGGGTTGGAATGGCTGTGATTTCATTACTTTTTTTTTACTCTGCTTTTAATTGACCAAGTACCAGCTTATTCGCTGAGGCATAAGCGCTTATCATGTGAATAGTACTGCTTTGAACATCACGAATATATGAACCACGTAGTGTCTTTCCATCAATCGCAATGACTTCTCCATTCGTCAGATGATGAGCCGACTTCATCCATGCAAGAAAACACACATTAAAGCTATCAGGAACAAACATAGAAACTATCCTAGTAATGGTATCGTCAGCAGGGATCCCATCGATGAACATTTTTTGTTTTTTAACCAAGAATGTATTCGCGGATCTCGAACCAGCCATTGGAACTCGCAATAACAGCGCACAGCGAACTGAACAGTATATCGAACAGGGGATAGGTGACTTTTGCTCTTTGATGGAGGTCGTCAATGGCACTAAAATGCTGCTTGAATGATTCGATAAACATAATCTGAGACCTGAAAAAGGAGTATAAGATCACAAGCACGTGAACAGGTCAATATTCATCTAAAATCGCTCAAATAACGTTCACGACCTGACCCTTGTAGAATGGTAAACGATGATAAGACCGCTAGATATGTAGATTCTGTGTGGATTGACTGAAAGAAAGTAACATCTATCGCCATTAATAGTAAATAATGTATAAACTGAACGTAAGGGTATTACAGTATTTAGATATTACTAGTAAGCAGGTCTCGTAGAATTCAAAATCCCGCGCCCTTAAAAGCGTGCCAGTTCGAGTCTGGCCACTGGTACCACTTCAAAGCCGACCTTAGTGTCGGTTTTTTTGTATCTAAAATTCAGTCATGTTAGATACTTACCAACTCGCTACTCTGCTAGAGTTCATCATTCACCTTCCTGCAAAGCACCACACTGGGCATACTTGCCTAGGTCAAATCTTTGATGGTGGTTGTTTTTCCATTCTCCATCACCGACTTAATCCCGTTATCTCTCGCAGCAGTGCTCGAATACATTTGGCTAGTGCCTATGATTTGATGGTTGGCTGCTTTGAGGTTGAAATACGGCTTCTCGTTTTTAGCCACTTCTTTGGCATATCGGGCTTCGATTGGGGAGTTGGTTTGCACGGATTCAATACCGTTCAACGCGCCACTCTTACCTGTGTAAAGCTCGCTGGTGAGAATGACCTCTCCATTTCCCGCCTTTAATACAAACTTAAATTGCTCATTACTGCTTTTACTTAATTCATACCATCCTGACATGGGTTTGCTCCTTATTCTTTAAGACAGTCCATAGCGCAAGCAAGGAAGACATTTCCTGCTTGAGCATCAGTGTAGTCGATTTCATTTTATTTGAGATGTGACTTTTACGGTGGTTTTGAGTGTTTTGAGGGTTAATCTGCTGACACACTGACATTAAAAACGGCTAACTCCTGCCAATAGCACAGGAAGTTTTGCTCCCATATCGGGTAAAACTCTACTGCCGCTTCAATGACGAGTAGGCCACTAATGCTTTGAAATACGCCGCAGCTAAAATCAAAGTCCAGTTCTTTAACCAACTCCCATTGCCCCATTTGGCCGACATAGCAAAAGTCGGTGATGTAGCATAACTGCCATTGCTCGGCGTGTTTCTCTAGCCTTATCTCCACGGGATGAAAGCCACCCCGTTGTGGGCTGTAATCTGGATCACGAAAGTTAATCGTCACGGCATTGTGGGGTTGGTTACTGATAAACGGGGTTAATGCCAATAGCAGTCTGTCAGAGACAGGCAAGGCCAGCTCTTTATTAATGGTATTCATTGTGTGTCCTTAGTCGGTGTTAGAACAAATCGCTGTGGGTTTCGCGAAGGCTAGTAAAGCGGTTAAGGCCAATAATCACATGGTCGAGGACATTGATATCCAGCACTTTGGCGCACTCAATGACTTTACGGGTGAATTGAATATCGCTAGTGCTTGGTGTTGGATCGCCTGAAGGGTGGTTATGAACAAGGATAACGCTGGGCATATTCAGAATAACGGCCGTGCGTAACACTTCGACGGGTCGCATACTGATACCGTTCACGGAACCTGTCGCCACCACTTCAACACAGTTAATGGTGTGCTGGGTTGTCAGATTAGCCACGATAAACATTTCTTTGGTTTCATGCTTTAGGTAGTCAAATACCTGCGCGGTATCTTCAGGTCGTGTGATGGCTTGCTCGGCCAAGGCGCACTGGGTTTCTTTGAACTGATATTTGACATTGATTTCTCGGATAATCGCCATGGTCTATCCCTATAGATGATAAAGACTCAGGAGAGAAGGGGCTTCCTTCTGCTCCTGATAGTGTGTGCATTACTTGGTGGTTTTGGCTGAGGTATCGCCCTTAGCCTCACTCTTTTGTTCTTTACTGGCCTCAGCGTTAGCCTTAGCCTTCTTGGTTGGGAACTTGGCGGCCTTGAGGATGAACTCATCTAGCTCACCTTTCTCCACGGCATCAATAATCAGCTTGATAGTGTCAGGTAGCTTGGCTTTATCACCGACATCAATGGCGGGTTTATCCTTTACCAGTTCTATAGGCTTAATCCCGATACGGACTTCGAAGTAATAGTGACCTTCACTGTCGTAGTACCATGGGCGCACTGTGATACGGCGGCGCACCTTCTTACGCTCTCCTGTCTCAGGGTCTTTGACACTTTTCTCACGGTAGGCTTCAAACTCGCGGCCTTGAATAAAGCATTCGGCCATATCCAATTGCTGCTTCAGCTTGTCAACCAAGCGGGTTCTTTTGCCGATGATAGGTGGCTTAACGGCGATTTCAGGGCGAGCGATAACCTTGAGCGAACTCAATAATGTTGTCATGGGGTGTTCCTTTTCGTGGTTTAGTGGGTTGTATTGCTGGGTTTAGTTGATAAAGCCAATGCGGCGCGCGGCTTGTTTACGGTTGTTTTCTTGGGTTAACAGAGTCATGGCCGTGGCTCTGTGGTTGCGGTTAGGTTGAAATAACATGCGCCTTGCTACGATAGCGAAGTCACCGGGCGTTAATTGTTGTAGTGCATGAAGTTGGTCTGCTTCAGTTTGGGTTAACTTAGTGATACCCAATACTTGCTTATATAAGGTCTGGCGCTGTGGCTCCGTCAGATAGTCACAGGTCAGTTTAAAGTCAAAGCGGCGCATCACTGCGCTATCGATTGCGCTGAGTGCGTTAGTCGCTGCAAACACAGGCATTGTGTTGCATTCAAGCTGTGACAGCAATTCGTTGATAAGCTGTACTTCATACTGCGCTTGAGCGCTCTCACGCTGACTGAGCAAGCTATCGACTTCATCAAAGAGCATCAGCTTCTTTGTTCTGTGCGCTTCTCTAAACAGCGCTGCAATGTTCTGCTCGCTCTCACCGACATACTTGCTTAGTACATCAGAGCACTTGATGTGCATGATATCCATACCGTGGGTTTCAGCTAAGTGATGTACCCAGCCTGTTTTGCCTGTACCTGGGGGACCATTGAGTAGCACCCTAACAGGGAGGCTGTTGGCTATCGCGGTGTCGATATCACAGATAATGGACTGCGTATCTTGTCCATCGATGGCGTTAAGGTTTAAGCAACTCGGGTCAAAGCTTAGCTGGCCTTGATATTTAGCCGCTGGCGGCTCTTCACCACAGGCTTCAAGGGTGGCATCGATAACATCCAATACCACGATTTCAGCCTCATCCCCTGTTAAAGCTAAGGTACTCGCCACATGGGCGGCGTTCGCAATATATGCCGGAGCAGCATTAGATTTGCTGGCTAACACCAAGCGAAATGCATCCGACACCTTAAGTGATTTGAGCATGGTTTTACTCATGGCAAAGCTAAAGGCTTCATCGGGCACAGGGATTTCCATCACTAGCTTAAAGCGGCGTATGTAGCTTGGTTCAAGTTGCGATACATGGTTGGTAATCCAAATAGCAGGTACAGGATTGGTTTCCAGTAAGCGCATTAAGCCTTCTTTAGAGTAATGCTCATCAGCGTGCTTAAACACGCTTTCGCATTCATCAACCAATAACAGGCTTTCATCTGAGCCATCGAGCAAGCTTTGCAGTAGATTAAGGTAGGTTAAGCGTTGGCTAGTCGGCTCTTTACTCAAGAACTCCTCAGTGACTTTGCCATCCTCAAATTGCACACTTTGCACTTCCACTAAGCTGCGACGCATTGCCTTTGCTAAGGTGCGAGATAGCTCTGTCTTGCCTGTTCCCGCTGCCCCATAGAGTAAAATGTTAACCCCTTTAAGCCGCTGAGCCATGGCAGCCCTTAGATAGCGATACACTAAATCGGCATTCACATGCTCAAACTGCTTCAGCTTGAACTGTGCTGTGGGGCTGTGTTTGATAATCGGCGCGAGCAAGGCTTCACGGCGAGTGAGCTTTTCAGTCACCAACAATACCCTAAACGGCTCCGGTATTCTTAACAAATGCGGTAGGAGTAATGCTGCTCCCTCAATAAAGCGATTACGGGCTAAAGGTTCTAGCTGCTCATGGATATCATCACTGCTAAGCCCCGTCTCATGCTCTAACCAATGAATGAGGATATCCGTATCATGGTCAGCTAACAGGTTAAGCAACTCTTTGAGCCCTGCATTGGCATTGAGCACGATGATGAGCACCATCATGGGTTTCATCGCGGCATCAAGCTTAAACAGTTCACACAGAAACCGCGCATTGTGCTGCACCGTTTCTGCCATGACAGGGTAATTATCCTTAAGCGGAAAGAGCGCGAGGGTGCTGTCGATATCATGATTAATGCCATGTTGCAGCTTGATACCCACTAACGAGTTAATCGCATAGGACGGCATATACTCAAAGCCATAATCGACGGCTGACAGCAATAAGTCTTCGGCGATTTGAGTTGCAAGGTAGTAACAATGCTTAGCGTGTTTAGCGATGGGTTTGACGTTTATCATCGACTGCCTCGCCCCCGTTTAATGGGTTTATCCGGCGGGATGTAATCCAGCATCGCAGCGGCTTGCTTCATAAACGCATGGTCACGTTTATCATAAATGGTAGTGGTACTGATATCGGCGTGTCCTGCCATTTGACGCACGGTATTGATATCCACGTTTTGCTCAAGCAAGCGAGTAATGAAGGTACGGCGTAAATCATGGGGTGATACGTTATCTACCCCTAGCTCATACAAGGTATCTTTAACTAACCGATACAAGGCCGTGGGTGTGGTTGGCTCGGTTAACTTAAGCTTGCCTGTCAGTGTCGACTTACACACTAAATACCCCTGCTGACGCTGACGTAACTTAAGCCATGCCAACAGATTTTGCTCTACCCACTCAGGTAAAAATAAGGTGCGACTCTTATTACCTTTACCTGCTGCCACTGTCAGGGTATGCAAGTTGGCATCATAGTCGTGCAGCATCAACGCCGATAACTCACTGCGGCGCAATCCAGTACCCAAGAACAGGCTGAATATCAGCAGATTACGGGTAGCAAAGGTGCCTTTTTGCGTTTTGCAGTACTCCAATACTGCGGTCACTTGCTCTGTGCTTAACGGCGTACCTTGATGCTCACCGTGCTTCACTTGATTGATGGTCTGTAAGTTAGCAACTTGCGATAAATCGGCTTTGTTCATCAAGGCTGCCACTTTGACGATATTCTTAATTGCTATCATGGCGCGGTTGATGGAACGGGCTGACCACTGCGCATGGGTCATCACTGCGCGTATTTGCAGTGCTTGTTGATAGTCAATCTGACACAGCTTGTCATCGAGACAGTCTTCTTGCCACTGCATGAGTCGCGCAATACTGCGCATTTGTGAGCTGATAGAGCGCTGACTATTAATAGACAGGCGGCTCAAATACAGCGCATAAGGGGTCGCTGTAGTCATAGAGAACTCCAGTAAGTGTATTAAATTGAATAGTGTTTAGAAGGTTGAACGAGAAGGGAAAAGTGATACTAGAAACACATTCATAATATCACTTTGAGGACTAAATTTCAGCCACTGTTTTTGACACGGTTAGGATAAATAAAATGTTAGGTATACATTCGATTTTTGGTATAGGAGAGCCACTTAGTTGTTAATGCTTTTTTCTGCATAGAGGTCGTTAAGTGAATATGCACTAGATTACTATCAGAACCGAGTTTCTTCACTTCTCCTGTCGCTTTGTAATGCTCAAGGCTATTTTCATAACAAATTTCAGTAGCGGTGATGTAGTAGAACTCATGTAATTCGATAAGACAGGTAATTAATTCTTGTCTGTTAAGCATTATACCTGCATCCATGAGGAGCTTTAGTAGGTGCTTAATTGGTAACCAAAGAATTTCAGGTTGAGAGCTTTTCGCTGAAATAACATAGACAAAGTCATTGCTAGTCCCATCTGCTAAATTTTTATCTTTAAACTTTTTGTTGAAATCAGAAAGGTCGAACACCAGTTCTTCAAAATTGGTTGTCTCATAAATGTACAAAAAACAACCTACCCTAACGGCGTTATGGCTTAATTGCTGATTGGTAATGATATTTGTTATAAATGTGTATTCGTCATCACTGTAATCGCTTGCACCTCTAAGCTTGCCTAAATCGGGAGCGGTCTCTAATCCTTCCTCGCAGATGTCTTTGCAGCGAGAAATTAGTTCTCGTTTGAAGTTATCTTGAATTCGTCTAATTGGGTTTTCTTGAGTTCCATAATTCTTATTCATATATATATCCATTTTGTTACTATTTATCATCCGACATTTTTTGAATCACTATTAGAGCCAAATTTTCTCTGATATTGAGTTTTGCGCATCTTTGTTAATCCCCTTTGGTTTCAAGACATTGTTAGATCTTTTGGTTCTGAATAGTCAAGTTAATTCCCGTGTCTCACATCGTTTGTTTTATCAATAAACGTTCAGTAAACAACATAAAACCTCGGAATCCTTAAAATACTATTCTACCGTAAGTAGTTGACTTTAATGTTATTTATTTTGATTGCTTTGTAGCAAGTATCCGTGGCTTTAATCATGAAAATGTGGGATTACCAATTACTCCTAGCTTCATAAAGTATGCATATCTTATAAAAGCAGGAGTTAAAAAATGTCTATCAACAACCGTAATAACCTTGAAGTGATTGAAGCTTGTCCAAGTGAAAAGCGAAATTTTGCACTCGAAACTTTATTGTGCGCTATGAAGAGTGGTAATTATTTCAAACTGCTCACTCTTCGGGATCGTGACGGCAGAAAGGTTAATCCATCATCTATAGCTGATGTTAAACTTTTGAAAATTATCCCCAAAGATCCGTCGTACTTTTACGTTAAAGCTGTTTTCCCAAAGGCCAGTATTGGTGAAGATTTAGAAGTGTTTTCTAAGCAGGTTAAGGATGCAATCTATTATTACAGTGTAAAAAGTTCATTTGTGGCGATGTACTGTTGCAAGGGAGATCACAATGAACGAACTCAACTGAAATCAATTAAAGAACTACCTCACGTTGAACTACGTGTCCTACATAATGTTTGCTTGAGTGATCGTAATATTGTAATCACCAATGAACCGAAGGTTTTGACACATTTTGAGATCGCAAACCGAATTGGTTTTGATGGTTGGCTTCCTCATAAACCGCTCTCATCTATTGGCGATTGTGCCTCGGTTATTGACGTACATACTGTTCCGCCAATATTGTCAAAGCTCGCTAAGTCAATCGGTAAGCATGGTAATCCTAACTTCGATTATGTTGTTGGCTCAATAGTGGGATTAACGGGAGCTGTCCTTGCTCAGGACTTTAGAGTTGCGGTTAATAACAACTCTGTGACTTATGAATCCCCTAATATATGGGTCATGAATGTTGGGCATCCTGCATCAGGTAAGTCACCCATAATGCTAGCAGCCTTAAGTAATGCAAGTAGCTGTGTCTACCAACGTGATGAGGGGCGGGAACGTAAGGCTGACATGGCTAAACAAGCAATTAATCAGCGTATTAAGGTTTTTTTAAATCAAACAATTAAAAGTAATGATGAAGAAGGTGAATCTTATGCATCAATTGATCAACTTGAGGAAGAATGCAAAGCGAAAATAGATAAGGTTTTACCTGCGCCTATTCATGACCGTGGCATTCACATTACTACAGATACGACGCTTGCCGCTCTTTACAAATTAATGTTGCTTGGTCGACCAATTGCATATGTCGCAGATGAAGGTGGAGCATTCTTTAAAAGTTTAGAACGACCAGATGCCACATCTTCGGCACTTAGAGGCGTCTTTTTGAATAGCGAATCTGGTAATGGGCGTCTAAGCGTATCTCGCGCTAATCAAGATGATAAATTAATCGACAAAGCAGCAGTTTCTGTCCTCGCTGGTATTCAACCTGATGTATTGGGACCTTACATTAGTGCGGCTCAATTGGGTCATGGCAATGATGGCTTGTTAAATCGTTTCTTATGGATGGTACTCCCAGTGACAGCCATTGATGATCCATTAGTTTCAGGTGGTTTTTCAAAGTTAAAAGCTATTACGTGTAAGAAATTTTTTGATGCACTTGCTAAATGGGAGCCTAAACGAGATACAAATTTTAGTGGCGAGCATCTACTAATTCATTTTTCGGCTAAGGCTCAAGAAGATTATGAAAATTTGGTGACTTACATTCAAAAGGAACGCAGCAAGTACAGTCAAAAGCACCTAATGCATAGTCAACTGGGTAAATATGAAGCGTTATCTTGTAAGTTAGCTTTGATATTTCAAGTGTTTTTGAATTATGACGTCGATACAGAAACATTCAAACAGATTGAGTGTATTTCGACTGAAGCATTTAGCTACGTAGAGGAGACCATTGCCTATTTGATGTCACATGCAATGACAATCTTTGGTGTGGAGGGGATGGCTCAACAGGAGGAGGCCAAACAACTATTCGAAAAGCTTAAGAAAAAAGGGGCCAATAAGAAAATGTCAGTGTCTGAAATGGCGCAATGTAATTGGAAGGGGTTCAGTGGGCGCGGAGATGAAGCAAAAGAGACGATTCAAGATGCATTACATTATCTCGAGAAACTTGGTCTTGTGAAACCAATCGACAAAGGTAGTGCAACACTTTGGCAGATCAATCCTAAAGCTATTTGGTGAGCCAACTAGGGTGACAGTGGGGATGACTTCCCCACCCATTCGCTAGTGTGATTAGTGTGTGTTTTCGAGATATCTAAACGATTAGTGACCTATCTACAGGCATACTGTAAATGCACACTAACAACACTGATGCAAGTGTAACTATCTATAATACAACAGTATTATTATGTATATGTATGTATCTTAGTATATATAGTATATGTGTAGTATAGAGATCATGAATAGAGATCTAACTATGTCTAAGTCTAATAAAGCAGCCCTTCCTAGTGTGATTAGTGTGCATTCTGGCAGTACCTACATAACAGGTGTAAATGCTTATACCCAAGCAACTAACCAATTATGTGATCCTGCCAATCTATCTAATCATCCTTCTAAAGTAGTTAAAACACAGCTTAAAGCATGGTTTAAAGATAAGCCGAGTCATGAGCGATTGAATCATTTTCGGCTATTAAAACTGGAACGTTATCTGAGCGCAATATTGATGAACCCGTTCGAATACGGTGCGATCCCTTTTGTCGATATGCTGTACTTAACTATAGACGCGCCAGAGTCAGTGGTTTCTACGCTATTTACGGCTATGAAATCTGTGCCTACAGAGCATTTTAAGCTGTTTAAAACGGGCCCTGTTAAATATCTAAAGGGCAGTAAAGAAGTATATCAACGCTTCGCTATGTTTGAGAATCAAGCCTCTTCGAAGATAATTGTCTATTGGGGGTTGCATCCAAAGGTAAGAGAGGAGCGCCCAAAGCAGCGTTTAGTCAAAATATCAATAAACCCAGCAAGGCATCGTCCTGCCGAGATTACCGCCTTTTTTGAGTGGTTTAAGTCGCTATTAGGTGATGATGCACAGCAAATTATGGAAAAGTCTAATGTAACGCGTCTGGATATCGCTATGGATCTGATAGGCGTACCGCTACCTTATTTATTCTTTGAACGTACAAATAACAACCTCAGAGGTTTTATTCTGAACGAAAAAGCTAATAACCTACATGTTGGAACGCAGAGGCTTGGCTGCCCAAGATCGAATAGATCCTTAGCGTACGATAAGTTAAGAAAATATCTAGATAAAGGGCCCCATTACGTTGATTTGCTAGTTTATGATACCGCTAAGAAACGATACGTACCGATTAGTCGTGTAGAGCGTGTATTTAAGTTTGCGGATTCACAGGATGCTATTTCTCTTGGCCAACTTGAAAACGCCCCTTATTTTCTTAAAAGTACCGTTTTTTATAGCCCGATGATATTGATGTTCTTAAATGAAGAACAACGCAATATGGTACTGAAATACGGTTTTAGCTACTGGTATCGCATGATCAACAAAAAACGCTGGAAATTGAGCAGGTTTCTATTTAAGCACCGAACTTTAGAAGTGAACAATGAACAGTTTCAGTTGGCACAAACAGCTGCATTAATCCGCCTTAAAAGGCTTATTTTAGAAGCGTAAATGTGATCCTTAGACGTTTTCAATGCTTGCCACATTACTAATAACACATTAATGTGGCAGTATATTTTTCAGTATTTTTGCTATGGAATTATATGTTTATGGACGAACCAAATATTGAGACAATTAGATATAATTTGGGTGTGGAAGATCATATTCCATTTTGGGGTTATTTGATTTATCGCATTGATACCGATGAGTTTTTATCCAAGTTTGACATTTCATCTGCGCGGATACTCAAGGGATGGCACAGCTATCCTGATCAAGCAAAGCCATTTAAAAAAGTCCTTGAGGCCAATAGGGTATGCCAGCAGCTTGAGTTAGACCCTAGTATTTGTGAGATCGTGATTGGATTCGATTTAGGTAAACAAATTGCAGTAGCGGCATTGGATAGCGATATCGTAGGCGAGAAGTGAAATATGTACTTTTTGATTACTATGCACTCAGTTCCAAAGTTCTATGATCTGACATGCCAGCAGATACTACCTGAGTTGGATTACATTGATTCACTTACCAAATCATTCGTTGTAAATGGCGAAGTTCGCACTTTTATACACTCATCAACCAATTTTATGAGTGGTGATGGGGATTGGATGGTGGCTTGCCCCAGAAAAGCAATTGAACAGTTGCGTGAGCTTAATATTCACCCTTTTAAGACTAAACATGAAGCTCGGGAGTTTGCTAAACTCAACCAGCTAGACTCTTTCCGATATTTTAAATGTTTAATATAAATTTCTTGTTTGATCCAAATTATTTTAACAGTATGAAATATTTTTACTCTGTTGCTTGTCTATGGTTATTAAAGGTATTTTTAATGAAGGGAAATATGGTATGAGGTTTAGTGACATAACCAACTATTCTTTTAGCTATCGTGAAGCTTCGGAATATGTTACAGAGTATTGGGATGAATTGGAAGATATCTACAATTCCTGCGAGCCAATGAGTGGTGACAAAGGTAAAGTCTGGAGGCAGTTTCATGGTAAGCCACATGAGACGAGTGTATTAACTGTTTATCTATCTCAGAAGGTTTTTGAATTTGAAAGCTCATTAAACGAATCGAAAAAAGAAATTATAAAATTTGAGAAAAAATCTAAGTTGCTAAAGCTGCGTGTTGATGAGCACGAAATTGAGTTAGACAATGAAAAAATTAAAAATAAAAATTTAGTTATTGAAAATGAGAAAAATAGTATTCGGTTAGACGATAAAGCAGCTAGGGCATTAATGGATACAATTTTATTTCTTGCAAAAAAATGTAAGAGTAATGGCATCATTATAGACGTCAAAAGCTTACCTCACTTTAACAATATTAGCAGCAAGCAAATTGAATACTTGAAGTCTTTAGATGATGAGTAGCTGCCCAGACTGGTTCTGGTAAGGGCTTCTTGCAATTTTTGTCAATCAAATCAGTTGATACTGGATTCATTTAGGTTCTAATACCGTGGCAATTTAGTTTACGACGACAATAAAAATATTGTTGAGATGACGTACATAGTGTCTTGATGAGGATATTAATGAGTATTGTTGAAGAGAGTCTAAAAGAGGCGAAGAAAAATCTACGGAAAGGGCTGCCGTATTGGACTGATGTGTTTACTCGACCATTAAACTCAGAATTTGAGAAATTGTTGAGGCAGGATGGCTTTTATATTTTTCATATTTGCTTTTGGATAGAAGGTGAGGATGTTTACTCGCCGATCTCGATGGATGTTGATAGGCTAAGAGAAGTCGCAAAAAAACGATTTGAATTGAGAGATAGTGGTGTGCCAGAGGCACTTTGGCCTGTTATCTAACTAAATAAAACGTGAAAATATGGCTCAACTTGCAAGACTATGTTGTTATTTGTCACTAACTCACCCCATGATGAGCGCCCTGTTAGCTATAAAACAGTGGTGCACTTCCCTTGCCCAATAAACTGTTCGGTCGAGCTGACTAAGGCTATATGTGAAGCCGCACCTAAGCTATTTCGTGAAGGTGTGCGCTATTACAAGATAGGCGTAGGTTTGATTGATTTAGTGAGCGAGAAACATAGTCAATTAGACTTGTTCAATCCGCCAACAGCAAAGCCAGCGCTAATGCTTACACTCGATCACATTAACCAACGCTATGGTAGTGATACCCTGTTTATTGCGGCTCAAGGCATAGAGCAAAAATGGGCTATGCGGAGGGATTTATTAACACCTCAATATACGACTAAGTGGCGAAGGTGTATTAAGTGCTAACGAAGTTGTGCCCCATTATTTGTTTCGATGCGCATATTGATCAATTAATTAAAGCATCAATTGATTTACTTTTTCTAATGCAACAAAGTGCATATAAGAGCATCATGTAGCAAAGAGGACTATATCTTGAAGAACAAGTTTATAGAGTTTCAGCAGCACCTCTATCACGATATAGAGGATGAGGAAAAAGCTGAGGAATATTTAGATAGAACTATTCCTTACATTGGCCTAATAGTCATGTACTTCAACTCATTGGAGTCTGATCTTGATTCGGTTTTATGTGAAAACTTTACTGATCGAACTGACTCTCCCGGCTTAATAGTGCTTAATAAACTTAACTATTCTTCGAAAGTCGACTTACTAAAGCGTTTTTGCGATGACTTTCAGTTGGGTATAGGGCAATTTTTGAATGGTTACGAGCAAATAATCACAAATCTTAACGAGTGTGGTCGTCTTCGAAATATGGTCGTACATGCGGATTGGCAAGCGACCGATTCTGATGGTTATACATACATTAAGCTCAAAATGTCAAAGAAAGGAATGCAACAGGAATATGTGCAGTTTACTGAAGAGTCTATGGAGAAAATAACTTCTTTAATTATCAAAACACGCCATGAGCTGTATGAGTTTTGGGAACACAGAAATGACGTTCTTTACGGACGAGAGCCTGCTTCACAATAAGGCGTTATAGCATAAGAGTAATATACGATGATAATAAACATCCCAACAAAAGCTGATTTTGATGAATCTGCAAATAATTTGCTGAATCTAGCTTGGGATCAGATAACAGCTTTGCTCAACGAATATAGTCAGCTTAGTGATACCTTTTATGATACTCAGTTCGATGAAAGTGATAAAACACGCTATTGGAATGCTGCCCGACAAACTTTAACAACTTCTCTAACTCTAATTCAGCAAGCCGTTGAATTTTTTATAAAAAGGAGAATGGTTGCTATTTCTCCGTTTCTCATAATTTCGGGTACAGCTTCCTCTTGGCCAAAAGGTGCGAAAAGTAGTGATATTTCGTTTGGCGAAACCTTCAAGCCATACCGAAAAGTAAAAGATAAAAACTATGATTGCGTTATTTGTGGTCATTATGGACAACTCGCTTCAACAGGATGCACTTAGGATTATTGTGAGAGTCATCATATAGATTATGAGTCTGGTTTATGTTTAGACAGTGGTTGCGTGAATACTGTGTAAAACTGTATTTAAGAGTGAATAGAACACAATAAAAGGACAACTGTGACCGGTTTTGTTGAACAAAAATTCATCATTCCTTTAGAGGCATTAAGTCGTGCGGAGTGGAAGCTGCGCCTGCAAAAGCACTATCTTTCCGTTGATGGTCCCTATGGACAACAGCCTTTGGAATGGCTCAATGCAACAGCTGAAGAATTAGCTGTTGCAGTTGGCTATCCAGACACTCCCCAAGAACAAGTACTCGTGGCGTTTATGAAAATTTTCACCAGAAAAGGCGTTCATAGTGTTCTTGGTGATAAGGTCTCATTGCATCAAGGTAGATTCGCCTTCGAAAACTTTCATTTTTTGGTCTTAAGTTGTTTTGTTACTTCAACGCCAATCGGGGCAGGTGAAAATAAAGACTTCCGTGACCGTCTCGGTGAATTATTCGGGGATGATAAGGGCAGAGAGCAAAGTGTATCAGGTATCAATAGTTTATGGGAAGCTCTTGCTAAGTGGACGCGGCAATCCGCTTTGTATCGTCCTATTTCTCTTCCTGATCCTGGCAGTTATAAAAACATCGGAATAGCTCTAAAGCTAGCCTATCCATCTTGGGAAGATTTAGCCGCACTAAAGAGGATACTGAAGAAAGCGCGGTTCAATGATATGCAGAGCCGTTATGCTCTTTTTCAGCATATTCGCAACTGTCAATATGAATTGCCTGAAACAGCGCGCCAGCGAATTGACTCGCATATTATGGAGCTTGAAACCCGCTTCCATCATGGCAAAGCGATAGAAAATCATGCGTTCTGGCGAATAATAGAACGTGTTCTCGGCGACATTGCCAATGCTGACTCGTTCAATCAATCCATGCTTCTTTGGCGTATTTCTATTGATTTTTATGGAGCGGATGAAAGTGGTGTAGACGTTCTTGTTGCAAAAGGAAATAAACGGGAAGAGTTAAATCGGTCATGCTGGGAAGGTGGTTTCGGCCGATTTCTACGAGAATTAAATGATCCTAAGATACCTATTCAGCTTCAACAGATGATGACGATAGGCACGATCATACTATTTGAAGGTCATGACGGCTTATGGACTCAGGATGATCGGCCTGTTGATAATGTCTCCACCATTATATTGACTAACGTAAAATCCTATATTGACTCATTTAGAAATCCACTGGAGTTAGAACGTGGCTGGTTTGTATCTGAGAAAATGGATATTGATCAAGCTAAGCAACTTACGTTTGGGGAGGGGATTGACTGTGATCCAAAGGTAGTAACCCGTGAGCTTTCCGTTGAGGGGGGAGTAAAAGATCGCAAGGGGAAGTGGTTGGGGATTCCAGGTTATTTTCCATATATTAATTTGCCTGAATCAATGCAAATTGAATCATCACCAAAACTGAATCTTTATATACAGAACCATGTCGCATCGATTGGGGCTAACAACGTACTGGATGGTCAGTGGAGTATTCAGATCAATGGAGACCAATTCTATAAATCGTTAGAGTTTTCCTTTACGAGTAAGGCATCTCGAAATGATAAATGGCCTAGCCGTCCGGAAAATGGTTTTGTTGACGCTCAAGAAGTGCGGTTCGAGGAAGGTGAGTTAATCTTTGATGGAGTAGTACCTGTACATACAGCGTTTTGCCCTTCACAGTTGCTTGATGCTTTAGAGGTCATCTATGCCAGAGCAGGTGCCACCCGTTCTGAACGTGACATTTTAAGCTTTTTAAAGCCCGTTTTGCCTGGAAAACTTAATCCTTGGGATTTAATTCGTTCCTTAGAAGAAGCTGGATGGCTAGAACAAGACGTTAGTAAAAAATGGCGCGGGAGGCGTTGGCGAGTTTTGCCTCCCAGTATAGTAAAAACTGGGCATGGTATTGCAATCATTGAAGGGGCAACAGGCTTTCTTGAGCGTGAGCTGCTTGAAGTTGAAGCCAAAAGGCACTGCGTCGATTATTACATTAATGCAGAACAATCTTGGTCTGTACCCGTTATCTGCGTTGAAGGGGATAACCTACAAAGTTTAGCTGAGGCTTTAAATTGGCCTTTGATTCATGCACGAGAACCCTTATTACAGCCTGCTCCTAGTTGCTGGTTTACCGATAGTCGAACACATCAAGGTCGAAAGTTAGAAAGTGTTTGGTGTACCGATACCAAAAGTTTTAAAAAATCAGAGTCTCATTCTGATACAGAGCAACTCCAGCTGCATCGGTATGTACGAGATGATAGTCAGGATTTTTTCTGCATCACGATGGCCGAGAAGTTGGTGTTCGGCTCTTCTGAGTGCTTAGCTGCTCTCTTAGAGTATTCACGCCAAACGTGTACTCCATTGTTTGCGAGTCGAGAAGACTCACTTATTCGTCAGGCTAAATCTGGCTATTTACCACTGTGCATCGCGAAATGGCTTCGACGAGTAACGGCTCAGCAATCAGGCTCTCGGCAGGAGGGTTCAGAGTTTTGCTATGGCTATGGTGTAACAAGTGCTCAGTTGACCGAGTTAAAACGAATTTTTGGTCAAGCTATTGGTGATAAAGGCTCGGCAAGACAACAAAATATTATTCAGAAAATGGCACAAGATCGACAAAGAGGTCAGCGCAGCTATTGGCCAATTTTCAAGGAGTTAGGATAAATGTTAGATGAGGTATATTTAGGTAAAAGTGTTAGGGATTATAACTCTGGTAGTAAGTCACAAATTGAAGCATTAGCAAAAGAGTCTGGCGGTTACTGGGTGATATCCGATAGTTTCAAATATGACCTTCCCCCTAATGGAACTGCATTTGCTTATGACTTTAGTTTAAGGTGGATTAAAAGTGATCAACTAATTACTTTTAAGGTGCAGCCTAACTCACAAATAAAAGGTGATAGCTACGATCAGTTCGTGGTAGATCCCAGAGCCAAGCCTGTACGTTGTATTCTAGACTATCGAAAAAAAGGTGGAATGGAGTTTGCCCGTTATCAGTGTCTTGAAGTTGGATTTTCAGTTGATGCCATTGATTCTGAAGAAGTCATAATTGCCATATCGGATGAGGAATGCCTAGTAGTCCATTTGACTCTAGACCAAGCGACTAATCGCTATGTTTCTCGAAGTGGCACTATTACCGTTTCTTCACTTAACCCTATGATATTCAAAAGTGATCGAATCAATGAACGGCTTTACGAGGTGCCCGATAAGACAGTTCTAGAAGCACTTTATGATCTACCATGGAAATTTGATCAAGATTTATTAAGCGACTTGCTAGATGCACTTCGTAAGAGCGATAGCAACGGGCTTAGTAAGAATAAGCGAGATGAGTTAGTAAGTGTTTTTACCCGAGCTAAGAACTTAGCCGATGAGCATACAGATATGGCGTATCTAGCTGCTTGGCTTCCGTCATTTTGCAATCGGTTAGATACCTATGTAGATGTTCCCATTCGAATTGCTGAAACGCTAACTCAAATTGAACCGGTTAAACAGCAACTTGAAGAGACACGTTGTAAAGTTGAAAACAGCTTACGTGAAGAATTAGAACCACATGTTCGTTTACAGCTTGAGGATAGCCATCATGAGCTCAAGCAAGTGCTGGAAGATACTCGCCGTCAATTAAAACTTGTATCTGAAGAGTTGATATCAAAGAAAGAAGAGGCAGAGCGCTTAGAAGCGACCTTGACCCACTTGGGTGAAGAACTACTTGGTCAAATCCAGCGTCTTAATCCTGTACTTGGTGTAGAAAATGACTTGGTTGATAAAGACTTTGAACAATTATTGAACGGCCTTCGTTCAGTGTTGGGAGATTATGCCAGACATCTATCGCCTCGTTATGTACAAATTCCCCCCTGGTCTCTGGCGCAAGTCGCCAGTACCAGTGAGCATATAACCTTCTCTCAAATTCCTGAACGTCTCAATAAAGTCGCCCGTGATGCTGGAATATTATCTGAGTCCATGAGTCTGTTTGATACGGGAGCACGTTCGGGAGCTCTTGTAATCTTGCCTCAAGTACAAGCTGAAGTAATGGTGCAGGCATACGCCCGAGCAGTCAGTCGTGGTGATTTTGTCCGTGTGCCCCTTGGCCCTAGTGTATTGCAGCTAGATGACCTTTGGGTTCACCCAGCTAAAGATCAGCCAACAGGATTTGCTTATGCTTGGCTTGAAGCGGAAAATAACCCTGATCAAGTTCAATTGGTCTGGTTAGATGGCCTACACCGAAGCCCAATGGATTTATGGTTACCAAGTTTGATTGGTGTGTTGCATAGCGATAAAAGGCCTACAAATCTTTTAGTAGTAGCTAGTATAGAACATGACCAGTTGGATGCCGACCGCGTATGGAAGGAGTTGCCACGATTCTCTTTCCCTATAGTGCCTAAAACCCAACCATGTGGTTTGAAGCAGTTTTCAAATCCTGAACAGCAGCAAGTCACCTCAATTTGCTGGAGTTCGGGTACTAATATCGCGGTGGATAAAGATGATTTAGACGAGGTCATCGATCTTTGTGATCCAACTGACTATTTCGAACTCAGATCTGAGACCGCTTTATATCGAGCGTTAGCTATGGCCAATAGTTCTGATACTCCAGTCAGCGAACAGTTAGATAAAACTGTAAGCCTTCGAGATCAAGGTCTGCAGTGGTTAAAGGGCATTATCGAATAAACTTTCAAGGAAGCTGTCATGCTAGATCCTATTGGTGCATATCAAGAAATTCACAAATTATATCTGTCTTACTTAAATACTGCTTATCGCATTCGACGAGAAGAGTTGTCGAATGATCGGAGAAGGTTGCTGAGTGAGCCTGGTACTTTGATGCCTGAGCCATTCTTAGAGCCAATTTTACGCTATCAGCCATCACAAAGTACGCTTGAGTCATTTTTAGATGATGAAACCGAAACAAACCCGTTTAAAAGGTTTAGCAGGGAACAACGAATAGCTATTTTAGAAATGGTCTATTCTGGGCTTTTTCCAGGTAAGGGTGGGACTGGTGAGTTAAAAAGAGTCAGTGTTTTTAAGCCGTATAAACATCAAGTAGACATGCTTTGGCGAGGATTGAAGCCTGGACGGCCTGGTGTCGTTACCTCAGGGACAGGGTCAGGTAAAACCGAGTCTTTTCTTCTTCCAGTACTTTCAGAGCTAGTCGCAGAAGCAACACGTTGGCCTGCACCTAAGCCCAGTTTTTTAAGCAAACAGTGGTGGAAAGAGGGAAGCCAGTTCTCCCTTCATCGAGAGGATGAAAGCCCAGACAGGCCAAAAGCTGTTAGAGCTTTGCTTCTCTATCCGATGAATGCTTTGGTTGAAGACCAGATGGTACGTCTAAGGAAAATGTTGGACTCAAGTGAAGCTTGTAAAACACTGGATACAAGAGCTCATGGTAACAGGATCTTTTTTGGTCGCTACACAGGCGCTAGTCCTGTTGCAGGCTATCGTGAGCATCCAAGATCAAAAGATACTAAGAAAGAGAAGCAGCGCCAGACGCGGGTTAAGAAGGCTATGCAGGATGCAGCTGATCACTACAAAGCGGCATTCAGTGCAGACCAAAGTGCAGAAGAATTTAATCGAACTGTTAAAGAGTCGGATCAAAGAAGAAATGACTCAACGAGATTTCTATTTCCTTCGCCAGATGGCGCAGAGCTTATTTCTCGATGGGACATGCAAGAAACACCGCCTGATCTGTTAGTCACTAACGTTTCTATGCTAAATGCAATGTTGTCTAGGGAAGTAGAAGCCCCCATATTTGATCATACACGGGAATGGTTGGAATCAGACCCTGATGCGTATTTCTTCTTGGTGCTAGATGAGCTGCATTTAATTCGAGGTTCTGCTGGTACAGAAATGGCTGGCTTGCTGCGCTTGCTGATTAATCGCTTGGGATTGGATCGTCCAGAGTTGCGACACAAATTACGCATTTTGGCTTCGAGCGCCTCATTACCGCTTGAGGGCGATATGCGAGAGAAAAGCCTAGAATATCTCTATGATTTTTTTGGCGATTCGGGTACTCATTCTGCTCCTCTAATATCAGGTGCTGAAAGTCCTGAAGACTGGGCTGAGGCGGTGGTAACGGGGCAGCCTCAATTACCTAAGCCAAAACATCAGGATAATTTGAACCCATCGCCTTTTAAAAAGCTGCTTAATCACCTTGCCTCGTCAAATGATGACTTTATCGGGCAGCCTCATACAGTGTTAGATAAAGACGTGTACCTTCAGCAGCTAATAACTGAATGTGGACAGACTTTAGGGCTCGCAACATCTTCATCACCTGAAGCTGTGATTAGTGAAGCGGCAACACGGTTGATGCTCGCTTGTCAGGGTGAAGATGGGATAAAAGCTCGACCTTTGTCTAGGCTTGCTCAAGTCATTTTTGGGTCGAGTCAGCAGCAAGAAGCTTTGCGTGGTTTGACACTGCTGAGAGGGCTGGGTGATAAGCTAAAAAATATTGATGCGACTAGTTTCAGGCAACATCTGTTCTTACGCAGTCTAGAAGGGCTTTACGCGAGTACCCAGTCAATTGATGGTAAATTGACGTATCATGGTCTCACCGTGGAGAGAGGTCGTAGTCATATTAAGGTTGGCGAAGAATCCCTACGGCTTTTTGAGCTTTTCCACTGTGAAAGCTGTCATGAAGAATTTATTGGTGGGCGCAGGGGTAAATTAAGCCGAGGTGGGCCGCGCGAGGAATATGAGATTCTACCGAACTCACCCGAATTAGAGCGATTACCTGAAGCTGGATCAGAAGTGGCAATTGAGCAATTGAGTCATGATGACTTTTTATTATTCTGGCCAGTCCAGCATGATGCTCAAAAAGGGGATTGTGATAATGAAATATGGCAGCTAGCGTTTCTGGACACTCGGAATGGTCAGGTAAAGCAAGGTGCTTCAAAGTTATCCGATAGCTCCTTTATATTGTCTGGTCGCCTTTTTATAAAACAAGGTTCACCGCTTGCGCTTAAAAGCCCGAAAACGGCAGCACCGCATGTTTGTCCTGCATGCGGCACTGATTACTCTAGACGAAGTGAAGAGTATCGCAGATCTCCCATTCGTAGCTTTAAAACCGGTTTTGACAAGACCTCACAGTTGTTAGCAACTGAAGTAATGGAAATCCTAAAACGCTCAGGAACGGCGACAAAACTCATTTCCTTTTCCGATAGTCGGCAAGATGCAGCTAAAACTGCTCTGAATATCGAACGTAATCACCATATTGATACACGCAGAAAACTCCTAATTAAAGCGCTTCAGCAAATAGAGATGCCTAAGGAGTCGGTAGCCGACTTAAGAAAAATGCGAGAAGAGGCTGAAGATGCGGGGGATGATGATCTTTTTGATGAGCTGTCGAAGAAAATCAAGGAGATTAAAAATCCTGGGGATATTAACAGAGTTGCACTTACTCATGTGCTCGAGGTTGACAACCAAGCACGTAAAACAAAATCTTTGCTGGGAAGTATGGCTAGTTTAGGTATGCATCCTACAGATGATTCTGGTGTATCCAAGATTTTTGGTGCTGATCGAAAAGTTAAGTATGGTTGGACCGATTTATTCAAGATCGAACAAGATAACGTCTATTGGAATGAAGATATACCGGCTAATGATATTCTTGCAGCTCGCGGACATATCTCAACGGAGCAGTTCTCGTTACTAGATGACGTACTTTTTGCCAGAAACTACTTCTCGCTGGAAGAAACTGGTTTGGGCTACCCATGCTTAACCAATAAACGAGATCAAAGTTCGGAGCTTGCGGATGCTTTTCTGAGAGTACTATCAGATAACTATCGTGTCGAAGCGAATAAGTGGTTTACAGAAGATAGAAAAGAGTGGGCTGTTTACTCAGATATTGGTAGCAAAAGAGTAAAAACATTTATTAATAAGGCAGGACTAACTGAAGACAAAGTAAATAAACTGCTAAAACAGTTTTCAGAATATGGCCATACTAATGGTGTAATTAGAATCGAAAAGCTGCATATTTGCCTTGCTCAAGAAAGCGACACTGTATACGAGTGCACGACGTGTGGTCGTGCTCACTTACATGTAGGTGCAGGAATTTGTACACGTTGTTACGTTCCTTTGCCATCTTTCAGTAATGCGACAACGAAAGATTTACGTGAGCGAAACTATATATCACGACGTTTAACTCGAGCATCAAATGAGGAAAATAGCTTTCGGTTGAGGTGTGAAGAGCTGACTGGTCAAACTGATGATCCAGCAGATCGATTACGTCGTTTTAGTGGCATTTTCATTGATAACACTAATGAACTTGAGAGACTGGCGGAAGAAATTGATCTGTTATCGGTGACTACTACGATGGAAGTGGGGATCGACATTGGCTCTTTGCAAGCGGTTTATCAGGCAAATATGCCACCACAGCGATTTAACTATCAACAGCGTGTAGGGCGGGCTGGACGAAGAGGGCAAGCATTCTCGTTAGCCATGACTTTATGTCGGGGAAGAAGTCATGATCAGCACTATTTTCATCACCCTGAAGAGATAACTGGCGATGCTCCGCCACCGCCTTTTCTAACACAAGATCATATCGACATTAGTCTTCGATTGCTGCGCAAAGCTTGGTTAACGCGGGCCTTTCAGATTTTACGTGATGAAGATGGAGCTAGGTATCCTGGGGATGTGGTTGCGCCGGATATTCATGGTGAATTTATACCTGCTGCACTTTTTTACGATGATACTCAGAATTGGTCCGTTCGACTTTTGCAAGCAGCAAACCAAACTATTAGCTTTGCCAAAGACGTTGCGAAAAGTTTGGGCCAAGGGAAGCCTGAAATATTGGAGAAGCTGATTGAGTATACTGAATCGGCCACAAAACTTATTGAGGAAATAAAATCTTTCAAGTCAGAGGGAAAAAGCAGGGCTTTGGGTCTCGGACAATTCTTAGCTGAATGCGCCTTGCTACCCATGTTTGGTATGCCGACACGAGTTCGTCCACTATATCTGGGAATTAAATCTAAAAATGGTAAAGATCCTGAATGGGACGCAGTTGATCGTGATTTAGATATAGCAATCTACGAGTTTTCACCAGGGCAAATATTGGTTCGTGATAAGAAACTACATAAAAGTATAGGTGTTATGAGTCCTTTAGGTTTTATTCAGCGTTCCAATGGGGGTAACAAACTTATACCTGAGCCAGTATCTCAGTGGTGGACTGATACAGAGATGTTGGCTGACTGCCCTCATTGCGGGGCTTTACAAAGTAAATTTATGGACAACTTGGTTGCTGACCAAGTTTGTTCTGACTGTGGTGAATCTATACCTTTCTCTATGTTCGAGCAGTACCACTCACCAGCGGCCTTTAGAACAGATTTTTATCCGCAAGTTTCCGATGGAACAGAGCCACAAAGGCCAGCATTAAGGAGAGAAACCGGCTCGATCATTTCACCAATGGTCAATCATCAGGTTGAACTAACAAATGTCATGGTTGCAAGTGGTAGTGATGCCCTCGTTATCAGAAGAAATAGAGGACCGATCGACACTACATCCGAGCATCAGCCTTATACATTAGTTCGAAAAACACAAACTAATGTTTACTCTGCGGATGTCAAACTAAGTCAATTATCTAATCAAACGATAGATACAAAACTTGTCTATGGTAACAACTGGCAATCCACTCCTGAAGGCTCTGAACCAGAGCAAGTGCGCTTCTATTCAAAAAAGAAAACAGATGCAATCAGTTTGGGAATGATCAACATAACACCTGGATTGGATCTTCATAAAGTAGGTACGCGAGAACGAGATCATACAAAAATACGTTCCGCAGCTCTCAGTGCAACACACATGCTTGTTCAGCGAGCGGCATTGGCGATGGACATTGCGCCAGAAGAGTTCGAAGTGCTTGAGCCTCGATTACGAGAAGGTCACCCATACCTGCAAATTGCTGATACTTTGGTGAACGGAGCCGGCTTTAGCAAGCGACTGGCTGCCAACTATCTCAAAGAGCCGTTAGCTGTAGAGTTAATGCGAGCAATGTTGAATGATCCAAGCGATCAAATGACAAGTACTTTTTTTGAACAGCAACATCGTGATCAATGTGCGCTTTCGTGCTATCGCTGTATCCAACGGTTTGGTAATAAAAACTATCATGGACTTCTTGATTGGCGTCTCGGTCTCAGCTTTATGCGTTGCCTGTTAGACCCTGAACATGTTGTGGGTTTGGATGGAAATTTCCATGAATATAAAGAGCTAAGCGATTGGCCTGTATTGGCAAAAGACGCAGCTCAATCGATACAAAGGCTAAATCCTAGTTCAAGGAGAGTAAGCAAAGTCGGGGCACTTAATTTGCCAGTTGTTACTGATGAAACAGAGGCTTACATGGTCGTTCACCCTTTCTGGGATGTATTAGGGTCGCCTTCTGAAGTGATAAATGAGTCTCTTGTCGAGCTAAGAAGACAGTTTGATAAGGTATACTGTATCGATACTTTTGAGGCCAACAGAAGATTGATGAATACTCTCGATAGACTTCGAAAGGCCTAGTCGCATTCTTGATATTCGGTGGATTTCTATCGGCCTTGGTTGTGATCATGGCGTCACAGCCAAGGTAACGGTTGATAACTCAGACAATACGCGCGAGTTGCTTAAGGAACATGCGATTAAGTCGGTAACATGGGACAATCTTGCCAATTTAATCTAACGACGATTCTAGCCAACCATGAACCAGCTTTCCTTCGCCGATACCGAATTTGCCAAACATATAAATATTTGATAGTTGAAACACTAACGTAATAGATCGCTAAATCGTACATTGTCCTAAAGCTTTGAATCATTTTTGTCTCTAAGCGAGCAAGTTGTATGGGACAAGTCAAAATCTGACTATTTATGCACATAAAACTGCATAAACGAAGTTTATCGACATAATCTAGCAATTCGCTTCGAAAACAGCTGAATTCTGCTCGTAGATACACGATTTCTGCATGTTAACAGTTATTAAAGTACAAATGAGTCACTTTACGTGTTAACTGTGGCTTTGTTTCCTAAATCGACTCAGCGAACAAAGCCCCTCATAATTGTTTAAAGATCAAACTATATGTGAGTTTCAGGCATACCTAGCCCAGTGAGCTTGTTTAACGCCCTTATCATTGCGTAAGTTCTCCTACTTGACCGTTATAATTTCGCAGGCTTAATCTGCCACCGAGTAGTTGCTTTACCCTATACATGGCAGTTTCTGAGATTGACCGACGATGATACCCATAGCGCTTCTTCCACTGTTTATTTGAACCATGAAGTTGTTGCCAACGGACCGCTAAGTTACGTGGATGTCCTTGTTCCCAGAGCGCAGCACCTTCCCGAGGCGGGATGAGCACTAAAGCGCGTTTTCTACGAACGGCATCATGACAGGATCTCGTGTCGTAAGCACCATCACCTGAGATATTGCGGATTTTACGATGGGTTTGTTTGAGCAAATTCGGCATGACTTCAGCGTCGGTCACATTTGATAAGCTGAGTTCTGCACCAATAATCTCGTGAGTATGTGTATCTACGGCAATATGCAGTTTACGCCACATTCTGCGCTTTCCATCTGTGCCGTGTTTCTTCACTTTCCACTCACCTTCACCGTAAACCTTTAAGCCTGTGGAGTCGATAGCCAAGTGCTCGATGCCGCCGCGAGTCTTGGTTTTAAAAGCAATATTGACCGTTTTTGCGCGTTTGCTGATGCAAGTGTAATGTGGACACATTAGTGGAATGCCACCCAATTTAAACACCGAGATAATGAAGCCTTGCAGTGGCATAGAGAAAACACGTTTAACCATCTGCGCAGTGGTAATGGCTAAGTCGCTAAACACGCGAGGGCGACCTTTCCTTGGTTGCTCTGCATTGGCCTTCCACTGAGTAATAGCTTTCATCAATCCAGAAGGTAAGTGAGCCACTGATTGATTAAAGCTTGATTGTATTGCTTCCAGTTGGTTGTTTTGTAGCGAGGTTTTGGCACGGTTGAGGGGGTAGTTGATAGGCTGTGTCGATCAGATCAGCGGCTACTGCTTTAGTTCAACCGATTTAGGAAACAAAGCCCTTGGTAACAGACCCAGCTTTTAAACAAGGTAAATTTTTGTAAACATTGTTATCTCTAGAAAAATATTGAGTAAATATGCCTTAAATTTTTCAATTACTAGATTATGGAAATATCGATGACATTGATTTATCATAACTTTAAAATTAAAGAAAGTAAAATATTAAAAAAAACTCTATATTTTTTTTGTTTTATAATATCAATAGCTTTTACAAGTAGCTTATTTGCAGATGAATTTATAGACAGTATCCCAGAAAAAATTGGCCACTTAGAATATTTCAGTTTACCGAAGGGAATCTCGTATGATTTAGAATATCACTCAAGCGACCTAATGGGTGATAAACTGGATCTTTATTCAGGTAATGTATCTTTCTATCGAAACGATGCAATAATTCCTGGGAACTCTAAACTAGAAGTGTCATATAGAACAAAATTTAATACCTATTTACCTACAACTTTAGGATGGGTTGAGGATCTGCCGAGAATAGAACTCAGTTATGTCGTTAGAGGTAGTGGGGGGAGTAGTTATCCTCTTGACTGGGAGATGTATAAGTTTTGCTCCGGGGATATGCGTAGGAACTCTAACAAATATATAAGGCCAGAGGCGCTTTATATGTTTCATCAATCTCCAGTAATTATTATCCCTGGAGTAAGTGAATCATCAATCCTCATAAATAAAAAAGTAATAGGAAATAACTCAGGAGCCTCAGTCTATATAACAAAAAACAAATGGTTAGTAGATTGTTATACAAATGAAAATGGTAAGGAGGGGTTTAAAGTAACATTGCCAGACGGGATTAGTTACTATTTTGATGATTACAATACATTTGCGAATGCTAACTCAAATACCAACTATATGAGAGTTGGAAGTGGAGAGTTTTACCGTGCAGTTAAACAATTGCTAGTTACTAAAGTAGAAGATAGGTTTAATAACTTTGTTATTTACAAATATAACTCCGATTCTTTTAAATATGGATTAATCTCATCTATAGAAGGAAATGATGGTAGAATCCTTAAAGTTACTTATGGGAATGATATTAAGACTGTATCAATAAAAGGCCCTACTGATTCAGAAAGCAAAACCTGGACCTATAGAGATGAAGGTAAATTCTGGAGTAATCTCATCGTTACAAGTCCAGATGGTAAATATTGGAAATATAATGTTTTAAGCATAGATTCAATTGATGAAGAAAATTTGCCAATTGACTATGGTGAAGGTTTGCCACCAAGCAATGGCTGCTTTACTGATGAACCGATTGAAATGAGTGTAACGCACCCAGATGGATCAATTGGCAACTTTAAATTTGAAAGTGTGCTTCAAAATAGAGTTAGAGCTACTACCTCTGGTATCCATTACCCTGAATGTTTTCGGAGTTACAGTTTAACTAAAAAAAGCATAAATACAGGAAATGAAGTTTTAGTTTGGAAGTATAAATACTCAGAGTCTGCTCCAGCAAAAGTTGGAGAGTTAACAAAGAATGTAGAAGATGTTGCAGAAAAATATAAGATACCAGAGCCAGTTCCGATAGGTATCAATCGATTAACAACCAAGACGACATCTGTTGAATCGCCATCTGGTGCATTAACAAAGTACTATATCAATAGAGATGGTCAATCTATTCTTGAAGGTAGAATATTAGCAACCGAGTACTATAGTAATAATGGTGAACTAAAACGAACAACAATAAACGAATATCAAGACGGCTACGTATATGGAGATATTTTGGAACGTACAATGGGAAACAGAGAGTCTATGCAAAAAGATATTCTGGTAAAAAAAACCGTAACTATCGAAGATAAATCTGAATCAAAAGTTGAATATTTAGAGCTAGATAAATATAATAAGCCTCAAGTAATTCATAGTTCTGGCTTTGGGAGGGAACTTTATAAAGCAATAGAATATTACAACGATACCGATAACTGGATTCTATCAAATATTAAAAGTATTAAAGTTGGTGAGGCTCCATCTTCTGCCATTGTTGTTGATGAGAGAACGTTTTACCCTCCAGAATCAAAATACAAATCACTGCCGCATCAACTAAGTAAATATGGAAAACTCTTTGCTACATATTCCGAATATCATAACGATGGGAATATAAAAAAAATAAATTTCAATGACACTAATCGTTATGAAACTTATGAAGATTATTACCGTGGAAAAGCTCGTAAGATAACTATTCCTTGCGCAATAACTAATGGCTGTAACGCTATCAATGGGAGCACTTCTAATACCTTAGTTGCTCTACTTGAAGTTAATTCAGATGGCACCACAAAAAGTGTCACAGACTTTAATGGCAATAAAACGTCTTACACCTACAACCCTATCGGCTGGTTAACAAAGATTGACTATGCAGATCCTAAGTGGGCTGACAAAGTTATTAGTTATGCTGTTGTTAGTAGTCTTGGTGATGGCGTTGGCGGCAGTGATGTTGCCGTCGGCAGTTTGCGTCAGACTATTTCACAAGGGAATTACGAAAAACGGGTTTATCATGATGGTTTTTTGAGACCTATTTTGACTCAGGAACGTGATATATTCATCCCATCAACGACCAAATATCAGTCGTTTGCATACGACCATGATAATCGTCAAATATTAGCCAGTTTCCCGAGCGCTGATGCAAGTAACCGGATAGGAATGGAAACTGAATATGATGCTTTAGGACGAGTGATTACCCTGACTCGAACGAGCGATGGTAGCGTCAGTCGTCGTGAGTATCTGTCAGGTGATAAGGTTGCCGTGACTGATGGAGAAAACAATACAACGACAACGACATACCTTGCCTACGGCGAACCCTCATTTGATAAACCAACTTTAATTGAGGCACCAGATACAGATGATGTCGCAATTGATTATAACGTATTTGGCCAAGTAACCAGTATTCGTCAAGGTAATGTCACTGAAACTCGTCTCTACGATGCTTATCAGCAACTGTGTAAACAGGTGCGCCCTGAAACGGGGATTTCGGCGTTTGGTTACAATGGACAGCGCCAACATATATGGCGTGCAGAAGGGACTAACGGCTCAACCACGGCTTGTGATGCAAGTGCTGTCCCTGCAACACATAAAGTAGTATTGAGTTATGACAACTTAGGGCAGTTAAGAACCGAAAACTTTCCTGATACGACGCCCGATAAAACCTATAGTTATGATGGAAATGGCAACCTCACCTCTTTACTGGCAGGGTCTGTAAACTGGACGTATTTGTACGATAGTTTGAATACTATCGAAAAAGAGACCCTTGCGCTCGATGGCAAGAACTTTGTACTGGACTGGGAATATAACAACCTAGGCGCACTGAGTTCTCTTAAATATCCCTCAGGAGCAATCGTTGATTTTGCACCTAATGCACTGGGTCAAGCAACTAAGGCCGGAAGTTATGCTTCAGGAGTAAGTTACCATCCGAACGGACAGATTAAGCAATTTACGTATGGTAATGGGATTATCAGGAATGTTGAGCTAGACACGACAGGGCGTATTGATGCACTGACAGATATCAAAGAAGGCACAGTAAAAAATAGTCTCGACCCAAGTTATGATTATAACGACAATTTGGCCCGCCTAATCGATTGGGTAGACCGTAACAATGATGTAGATAATCTCACTTATGACGGAGTCGATAGGCTTAAGTCTGCAGATGGCAAGTGGGGGAGCGGCCGGTATAACTATGATGGTCTGGGTAATGTGCTCAGCCGCAGTCTGAATAACTCAACCATAACCTACAACTACAATTTGCTTAACCGCTTAAACAATCTAACTGGTGCTTATGCCTATGGTTACCAATACGATACTCGCGGTAATGTGACCAATAACGGACGCTATAGCCTTGCCTACAACTTAGGCCAACAAATGACCTCCGCTAAAGGGATTAGCTATGTCTATGATGGTCACAATCGAAGAGTTAAACAAACTAAAGCAGATGGTTCTCACTATTCTGTATACAGTCAGGCCGGACTGTTGTTATACCGTGAAGCTGCAAATGGGACTAAAACTGATAATGTATTCTTAGGGAAGCAATTAATTGCGGAGGTTGATAATGCTGAAAGTCATTATATAAAGTTTGAGAAAACTAATCCTCCGAAAGTATGTAGGCAAGAACCAATACCAGGTTCAAAAAAGACAAAGACAATCTGTACACAAGATAAAAAAGGATTTAGTTGGACAACTCAAAATGCCAGTTCTTGTACAGGGGAAGTTCAACGCTTAATTGGAACCAATGTATCTGGTACGAACGAAATTTCAGGCACTTCTGGCAGCTTAAATTTAGGACGGCATTTTACATTAAATGTAACCATGACATGTCTAACAAATTCCAATCAAACTATAACAGCGACTTATAGCTTGTAGGCCTGTTAGTTAGGAGTAAATATGAAATATAAAAATTTGATATTTTTTTGTTTGGTTTATGTAATCTCTTTTAATCTTATGGCTACCGTTGTGAGATATCAGCACACAGATATGCTAGGTTCTGTGATATCTGAATCTGATGAGGCGGGCAATATTATCAGTCGTAGCCATTATGAACCTTTTGGTAAACGCATAGGTGGAGACAAAGAAGGTGTTGGCTATACTGGGCATGTACATGATAGAGACTTAGGTTTAACGTATATGCAGGCACGATATTATGACCCACTTATAGGCCGTTTTTACATTAATGATCCTGTGGATGTAATGGAGCATATTGATCGCGGAAGTCCCATACATGCCTACAACAGATACACTTACGCTAATAATAATCCCTATAAATATGTGGATCCTGATGGCGAATTTGGTGTCCAAATTGGTGCAGGAATTATCGGATTTGCGATAGGTGCAATTTCAGAAGCTATTACAAATGATAATGCTAATTTTGGTTCAGTGATGATGGCTGGCAGTGTAGGTGCTGCTGTCGGTGTGGCGACAACATTTGGAGGAGGTTTTTTCGGTACGATGGCGGTTGGAGCGGGTGCTAATGGAGTTGGTGAGGTAGCAAATCAGACTATAAAGGGGGAGTTTAGTCCTGGTAAAGTGGTAGGTGCTGCTGCTGTTGGAGCTGTGGGTGGTGCAATAGCTAAAGGGGCTGCGAACATGGCTGTTGCTAGTAGAAATTTACCAAATAATACAGCAACTCAAGCTTCTCATAATATGACTGGCTCATCTTCACAGCGAGTATTAGCAGATTCAAAAACGTTGAGTTCAACGCCTTCGAATAGGGCTGTCGCTGAAGTTAAGTTAGGGGGGGCATATGGAGCTGGATATGCTGCTGAGGCAGCTCATCAGCAAAAATCTTGTAATGACACATCGTGTAGATAATATATTGAAATGAAAATACAAATTACTGCTGCAAAGTCAGAAAAAAGCAAAAAGAAGAGAGCAATCATTGCATATATTGGCTTAATATTTGCCTGTTTGATTATTTTTCTTTTTGGGGTTCAAGTGGTTGAACTATATGGTTTTTCTTTGGGTACTAGAATAAGGGATGTTGAGGTTTCAAAGGTATTGTTGGTGTTTTTTACAATGATACCTATAGTTGCAGGGGTGATATGGGGAATACTTTTATTTATAAGGTATCTGTTCATTAAGTTAAATCTCTAGTGATTTAATTTTTGCTCACTTAAAGCATGGCCCGTGAAGTAGGGCTATGCTTTTGTTGAGCTTAGCATTTGGTTTGTTCTTATGAATATGTTGATATATTACGTCCCGTTATTGCAAGTGAAAACGAAAATAAGGCGTTGATTTTCGATAATATATTCAAAGTCTTGAATAGACACATATTCGTGTCTCAGCTGTATGATAAGGTTCGCACCAGCTCGTCCTTGCAAAGCGAAAAGCACACTTAGGTTGCTGTTTTGGACAACAGGTCTGAGCTAGTACACAGAAGATTCGAGGTTACCTTGCAAAAGTACACATTATACACCTCAAATGAAGACACTATTGGAGCAGATGGAGAACGGGGTCAATCTTAGGCTAAACATAATCCTAGGCAGTGCGCCACTTCGACTGTCTGATTTTGCTGGCAGTATTGCTGAAATTCATGATGGTTACTCCACTCATATATCTAATTTTGCAATAGAACTAGCTAGGATCCGCGTTGAATCGTACTGAAAAATACTAATAGCAAAGCTATTGAAATAAATCCTGAGTTCATTATAGTCTTGCCCATTTTAAGATGCGTCTTAAATGCTTCTCAACACTTAATATACAAAATTTGACTATTTATTCACTATTCACTATTCAATACATAAGCGCTGAATAGCAGCTAACTCACTTTGATTTGTGCTAAAACAGCTCAAAACTGCACGTAAACACACGATTTCTGTATGTTAATACATATTAAAATGTGGGAGACATTACGTGAGTCGAAAAGCTATATTGTTGATTACTTGCGTGTTAGTGCAAGATTGTGCTGCGTTAGCTAACAGTCGTCTACTTATGTACTGGCGATTCAGATTACCCTCGGAGATGTTATGCCTATACTCTTTTGTAATATTGGTTGGATGGCTAGATATGATGGAATTGACGGTGATTCAATTCAGCGTGGAGGGTCATACAATAAAAGTGAAATAGGTCATGAAGTCTGTAACTTTAGCAACGTTGATTCAAAAGTTTATGGATACGTTCAGCCTACAGGACGGCTGAATATTGTTAAGTTAGGTGCAGGGAAAAATGACGATTGCATCAACAATATCACCGTCATCTGGACTGCGGGACCAAATAGCGGTGGGACAGCCATTGTGGGCTGGTACAAAAACGCTACGGTTTATCGTGATGCACAACTATTGAATGCCCCATCAGAACTACAAATTCAGAATGGAATCAGTATGTACAGAATTCTTGCAGATGCATCGGATGCAGTGTTACTTCCGGTTCATAAAAGAAACTTTATGATTCCACGGGCTGTTAAAGGCGGAATTGGTCAAAGTAATGTCTGGTATGCAGACAAACCAGAAAGCGCAGTTTTAGTAAAGGAAGCTTTAGCTCTTGTAAACTCGGAACAGTATGGAACTTCGCTTCCAGACCTTGATGATGTTAATGGAGCCTACGAAGGAAACCCTAGATTCGTATCTCACCTAAAAAGGGAACGAAATCAAAAGATTGTAGAGCAAAAAAAGCAGGATACTCTAAATAAATTAGGGATATTGAGATGTGAGGTTTGCGATTTTGATTTTGAGAAGGTGTACGGGATGCATGGAATGGGTTTTTGTGAGGTACACCATCTTCTGCCGCTTCACAAAGCGGATGGTATCGTTAAAACTGAGCTTGATGATCTTGCCATCATTTGTTCTAACTGCCACCGGATTATCCATCGAATAGATCCCATGCCAAGCATAAATGAGCTCTCAAAGATTGTTACGGAAACTGCTCAAATAAGCGTGTAAACACGCGATTTCTGCATGTTATTGAACAAAAGCGCGATAGCCATGTCGTACAGTTGCTTATCATATATGTTGTTACTACGCTAAGTTTCAACTGGTGAAATTGTGACAATTTAAATTAAGAAGTTGACATTGCACCTTTTATGAGGGAGGATTTCTGTTAGAGGCTTGGGATGAGGCAACCCCCCTCTCTTATCTGTTAATCATTTTTCGCAATTGGTCAGTCCCTGCAAACGCCTCCGATAAATCCTTGATACCAATTGCTATATAAGGTGATTATATGTCTCCCAAAACTCCTTTATTTACATACTTGTGCCGCAAGGTTGAGGATGAGTTTCCTCTTATTCCAAACCGAGCAATACCAGATATTATTGCTTGGGCTCTTGAATTCAAAAATTACGCATCTTTAAGTTCTGCACACCAACGAAATGAAATTGACTTAGACAACCCTGATGTTGTTCAAAAGTTAGTTCGGAAGTGGAGTGATCATGAACCTCATCACTCTGATGCTGATTACTCTCTTCTTATTAAGCTGATTTCTATTAATAAAAGTCCAGCGATAGGCAATCTAAACGTTAAAGATTTGATTTTGTGCTTGAATACGATACTGATTGTTTATTATCCAGAATTACTAAATTGCGATGGTTGTCAAAAAGAGATGACGACAACAGTAGATGAATTTGAATTCGTTACTGACGATGACGATGAGGATGACGTTTACGCTGTGTTGTGCCCTGATTGTTTAGCTAAAGAGTTAGCTAAACCGCGTAGCGAAAAAAGTATATACGCTATTGATGGGAGCTATCGTCATGTTTGATCTTTTTTATAGTTTTAGTTTTGGCGACCACAATCTGGATTTTAACGGGATAGAACTTATCGGCGCGAATTATGAACCTGATTGGGGAGTGTTAATTGATATTGAGTTCGGTCATGACTATTTTGTGACCGGAGACAGTTATGAAAGAATTGAGATAACTACAAAGTTTCGAGGTTTGCGTGGAACAGCTGGTTACCAAGTCGATTTATTCATAGGCAGCAGATTTGCTAAGACCATGATGGTCCAAACAAGCCCCATAGGTGAAATATTTACTGATAAGGCTGATTACTAAACTTATATAAAATTGATCAGTTGGCTATTAATTGGTAAGCTGGCTGATCTTATTTATGATATAAAAATCAAGCTATTATATGGGGGGAGCCCGTATGTGGGGCTTGGTAGTATGATGACCTTGCTCCGATATAGGCCTTTATCATCAGGAATTTTTCTAAGGACTATTTTTTTAACTAAAAGTTTGATTGCTATGAATGCTAGATCGTCTTGTTGTTGAGCAAGTTTGTTTCTCGAACTTTTATAGCAAAAACTGGAATTAGTTCTGGGATTTTAGAGCGCTGCCAGAGGATATCCTGCTTACGGAAACTGCTCACTTAAGGATTGCTCTTTGAAGCTAAAAGTCGTCTAGTGAGGTCATAGCTATTAACTTTTGCTCACGTAGTGGCATTTAGTGGTGCATCCAAAAAATTTTGATCAGGTCTTGGCAACTATAGATTCTTATTTTGAGGGAGTAAAACTTGGAAAGATGGGCTAAGTACGACACTGAAAGTAATGCGATAGACAGTTTGGAAAAAGCTGCTCTTTTTTTGAAAACAGTAAAAGATAATCCAGAAGATTGGAAATGGGTAGTTATTTGTATGTTCTCTTCTCTTTATGGCTTCGCTATTCAAGTAGCCAAGGGCAGCGATGACTCCAGCGTAATTAAAGTCGCTAAAAATGGTCACTCTAGACTTATTAGTTTTGGGGAAGCTTTAAAGGACTGTAAAAGGTCTATTGGAGCGAGAACAGCTCTCGTAACTACAGAGCATGAAGATTGGGCAATCGATAACATACAAAATCAATTTAGAAATAAATTTGAACACTACAATCCCGGTTCTTGGAGTATTGAGGTTTCTGGGTTTCCTGTAATTATTTATCATATACTTAACGTTATTCGTCGGTTGTCATTGGTGCATAATTTTTACTCACATATTTCAGAGGAACAACGAGAAAGTCTGGAGTATGTATTAGATGAATGTGAGTACATAAATGGTAAACTTAAGTCTCTCTATGCAAGTTAACTCTTATGTATTAAATTCTCAGTTATTTAGTTGTAAAATTAACTATTTATGCAGTTTTATGTGCATAATTGAAGTCTATCGACATAATCTAGCAATTCGCATCAAAAACAGCTCAAAACTGCACATAAACACGCGATTTCTGCACTTTAATCTATATTAAAGTGCAGAAATCATTAAGCCCAGCACAAACTTGCTATAGTCGTGTCATTACGTTGCGCTGTGTCACTCCATATGAGACTCACGATTGTCTACTGAAATAGTGGCGATTCCGACAAATTGCTCAGCAAGTACAATTCGCGGATTTTATTTAATCAATTTAACGCCATTTTCTTTCCGATATATTTGATTTGTCTTGATTGCAACCATCGCAAAGAATTTGAAGATTAGTTATATCTGATTCAAGATCTGGTCTTAATGAGCGCGGTTTTATGTGATCAACGTGTAATACGATTCCATTTTTGGGAGTTTTTCCACAACAGGCACAGTAGTTTCCATACAGTTCAAAAGCTCTGCGCCTTAACTGGCGCCATTTCGCTGTTTGTAAAAAGTTAACTTCATTAGGATTTTCTGAGAATGGTAATTCTGACCATTGCGATATTACTCTAGGTTCTGCAATACTCGGTCCCATCATAATTGCATAGTACCCCTTACCTGCAACTGCATCTGACCTTAGCCACTTCCACGCCGCGCGAAGGGCGCCGCTCTCAGTTTTATATTTGTTTGTTCGCCTATAATCACCATGGTAAGCCACTGTAAACATTTTCACTCCCTTCATTAACAGTTATAAATTTGATTAGTGGGATATGTGTTTGCGCTATCTACATATAGTATTCTGTAGCAAATAGAATATGTTAATTATCATTGTGTGGCTAAGATATTGATATTCACTGTGGGGTTAGGGATAATCTTCACCCTGCATTAGTTATTGGGATTTTTCAGATGGATAATGAGGTTAAAAAGGCTCGTGGTGTCATTGAATGGTCAAATGATTTGTTTGCTGCAACCGCTATGGCTCCAGAGTTTAGTTCAGAAAAATTAACAACAGCTAATCTGAAGAAAGTGAGGAATGATATTGATAAGGTTCTCAAAAAATTGTCTGCAGTTGCTGCTCAACTTGACCCAATAAAACAACCAAACTCAGTATTTGATCCTTCCAATCCTGAGGCGGTTGGACGAGTTGTTGCAATGGCACTTTTATCGCAACACAAAAGAAGTTTGCTATCAATCCCTAGATTTTATGGTTCGGGCATCTACGCAATTTACTACACTGGGTCATTCTCGGAATACTCGCCATTAGCGGGAGCAGATCATCCTATTTATGTTGGTAAAGCTGATCCTCTGTCACCGAAAGCAAGATATCCTCAAGAACAGGGGGAAAAGCTTTGTAGCCGCTTAAAAGAACATCTTAAAAGTATAAAGAAAGCAACTAATCTGAATACTGAAGATTTTCAGTGTCGGTTTCTTATAGTGGCTAGTGGTTGGCAAGAGGCCGCTGAAAGATATCTTATAAACTTGTATAAACCAATCTGGAATAAAGAAACCAAAATATGTTATGGGATAGGTAAGCATGGTGATTCGGCTGGAACAAGGGGCAATAAGCGCTCTCCGTGGGATACAATGCATTCGGGTAGGGAATGGGCAGAACATACCATCGATGATCAAGTTTCAAAAGATAAGATTATTGATATGCTGACTCATCATTTTCGTAGTAATCCACCTATTGTGGATAAACAGAAAGCTGTTGACACATTTTTAGAAGAAATGTGTCAACATCATAATTAGATGTTAAATATCAATTTTTGCTAAAGAGGCAGCTACGGAACTAGCAACTGTTTCAGCTAGCTTAACAGGAACAGCATTTCCTAACTGTCTCATTGTTTCAGTCCATGAACCGTTAAATCTATATTGATCTGGAAAAGTTTGGATTCTTGCGGCTTCTCTTACCGTAAAATATCTCACACTTCCATCTAGTTTAACTAGCATGTTTTCTCCACCTGGGACACCATGCCCCCCTGCTTTTAGGGTTTTAGATGGTTCATCAATTGGGCTGCCAGTATGACCTGGATATGTTTTTGCACCTGGAATAAATACATGGTTTTCCAAGTTACTACATTTTCCTAGTTCAGGATCGGGTAAATCGGAAATTGTGTCACGTATTGTTAGCCATGGTAGCTTTCTATTGGTTTCATCTGAAGGTTTATCAAGAATTTGTTTCAATTTTTTTAGTTTATTTAAACTTCTTAAAGGTGGAGCTGGACGGTCTTTCTTTCTGATGTTGTGTCGGTCCCAATACTCTCCTGTAATCCATTTAGAAATAAGAAGCTCGTCTTCAGAATGAGTCTCTTCAGGAAAAAACCAATCCGCATTTAAATCGGATCTAAAACCAACGAAAAAAACGCGTTCCCGTTTTTGTGGGACACCAAAATTTGCCGCGTTTAAGAGTTTTACTTGCAAGTTATACTGTAATTCTTGATTATGAGTTTGTCCTGTAAAACGCTTTAGTCGAGAGAGATGGTCTTCCCAGCGTTCTTCCGATTTTTTAGCTAATTCGGGGTGTTTTAACTGCAGATTAATATACTGAAAGTACTCAGCAAATGAAGACCTCATCAATCCTTTAACATTTTCGAAGATAAATGCCTTTGGCTGCAGTTCACGAACGGCACGAACTGCCTCTGGAAACATGTCTCGTGCATCTTGGAATCCTTGGTGTTTTCCCCCAAGAGAAAATGGTTGGCACGGTGGACCGCCTGATATTACATTTACCACGCCATTGTACTTGAAGTAGTCAATTTTTCTGGCATCTTCTTCAGTAGGTGATGGCCACTCAGTCAAAGGTGAATCTTTTAAAAGCTGGTTATATCGAATTGTTTCACACGCATCTCTATTCCACTCAATAATCGCAGAATGGTTAAAACCGGCATTGCTCATACCAAGAGCAAGGCCACCTGCTCCAGCAAATAACTCTATTGAACTCATACTAAAACCTGCAAAATTTAGTGCATTTTAAATTTGCACCACTAGTTTTACTGTTATTTTATACAGTAATTGGAGGGGTGTCACTTTACTGTTCATAAAAGTTGAACGATTAACTCTATTCGTCTAAGGGAAGCGTTGCTTTAGTATTCATAGGTGTTTATTTTTAACTCACTGTTAAATGAAGTCTTTTCTTTTTATAAGATTATTGATGAGTTTATTCATAGGTTGCATATTGAGCTGATTAAACAGAAATCGTTGAATTCGGTCTCATAAGCATCAGTTGCCTTATTTGCCCCAGTGTAGATTGCTGAACCAGTCTTTGTTCTCACCTACATAGGTCGTCATCATACGATAATGTTTCACAATAGGCGTGGTATCAAAACCCTCATCGAGTACTAAAAGTGGTGTTATCCCAACTCGTTAACTAACGCAATCATTGAGTTATCATACTTCTTATTTCCTTGAATAACTCTATTGGCTTCAGTCTCGGCAGCGTACCATGCTTTACCCAGTTCAGAATCAGTATCATGCTTGTAGGCGGCATAACATTCTGCTGGTTCCAAATTGTGTTCCTCAAAGTAAAGAACAGCTAATTCTAATCCCTCTTGCGCTAGATAGTCAGGAACATCACCAACTCCTTCAGCGCCTAATTCAAATTTATCCATCATTGTTTTTCCTATTTTTTTCGACTGAGGCGTTTGCAATAGCCTTCGCGACATCGCTCAGAATTGTGGACCAATGATTAATGGGCTGAGGCTAACTGTCTCAGATATGCCGTTAATTCAGAGGGGCTTTCAGTCGCCAATACTACTTCGCTATCTTCACCTGTGTAGATTTCGGGATCACAATCTGTGCCTTCATTGATCGCCGTCATCACAAGGTAGCGTTCTTGCCCAAGTTCGCGGCTATCAGGTTCTTCATAGTCGACCCAAAGTACAAGGTACTGAGAACCTGCTTTAAAGGTAAAGCTTGGGCTGACGTCATTGTGCCAGCTCTTATCTGTCAACCAAGGGAAATCAGCGAGGTTAAAGCCTAAATTAAAGTCTTCACCAAACTCGCGTTTATAGTGTGTCATTTCAAGCTCCTGAGTTTTATGTCGGTATCCTATCATTTGAAACCATCCAATGGCGAGGGTATGACAGGACAATGGCTTGTTGATATTGCCAGTCTCTTATTTACAGAAAGGTATTCATTTCAAAGGTAATCTTTAGACTAGAAGCGGTAGGCATTCGCTCTTTATCTGCAATGCCTACCTCATGGTGAGAGCCGTTACTTTTGTTTTCCTCTTACCATCCGGACGTATAGATTAAGGACTGGTCCATTCCAGCGGCCATGACCATCATAGAATTGGATAAGCCACTTGCCACCAAACTGGCTATTATCGCTAGCAGTAGATGTCCAATAGCCAGCATAGTCAGGTGTCTGCGGAAATGCTGCTTGCGCTAATGTCGGGCTTTTATAGTTACCTTCACACACATTATCATTTGGTTTCCAATAACTTGGTTTACCTGATGAACAATAAATCAGTGAACTTAATTCCTCTTTTGTGGGTAAGCGCCAGTCGGTGTGGTTACCATCAGAGATAGACATTCCCATGGAATATGGCCAGATAAATGTATTAGGACTGCCTTTACAGCTACCGTCTTGCCATGTCTGTCCTACGCTACAGCGCATCCACATCAGCTTGGTTTGCGTGTCGGTGATGGTGCCATTGCCGCTATCAATATACCGCTCTGCAAGTGTACCATCGCCAATTTTGGTAAACGTGGCATTGATTTGGCAATCTGATGTCACTGTACCTGTGGTGTACTCATTGTTATTGAGCGTGCCATTACAGCCTGTGATGGATTCAATTTGATAGCCGATGTCCGTTGAGATAGTAAAGCTGGTATTGGTGTTGTAACTGACATCAATGCTCTCGGGACTGATTTTGCCTCCGGTTGTTGCTTGCGTGGTGATTTTGTACGTGCTGAGTTTGAAAGATACGGTGACTGCGCACTGGGCATTTATGACCGCCGTTTTATAGCTGTTTTGAGTCAATGAACCACCGCAACCACTGATATCATCGATTTGATAGCCGGTATCGGGTGTTACTGTGAAGGTCGTTGCATGACCCGATTCAACCATGTTGATTGCTGGACTGATTTTCCCGCCAAGGCTTGCCGTCGCGGGGATGCTGTAGACCGTTGGGGTGACTTGTCCGTTGTCATCGTTGCTGCCACCCTCCGAGCCGCCACAGCCAGCGAGTAGTGTTGCCGCGACTATGCTCAAAAGCAGTGGATTTGCCTTTGATGGCGGTGTCTTTATCGACGTTATGGCGAGTTTGATGCTTGCGTGAATGCACTTATTCATAGGTGTTCCCTGTTATGTTGTCCTGATTAAAGCAGGCTGTTGGTCGTGATGATTACTTCGTTACTTGATTGAGGAGGATGTTTTCTGGTGTGAATATTTCGCCGATAGCCTTGTTGAGTGAGTTACTGTAGATGTCATCTAGGGCATTGTTGGCGGTGATATACG
>NZ_JAUOET010000032.1:0-50456 GCF_031932075.1 Shewanella sp. SP1S2-4 | reverse complement strand
ATGCTCGATCGTGACATCCATGTCACGGACGGTCACTTCCATGACAGTGCTTAATCCAGTTAATCATAGAGTATCCTGTCAGCCAGATCATAATCCTGTGTCCATTGCCGAGACAGAGGTGCCATCTGCGCAGGCATTACATAACAAGGCATTCCAGTTCGTTCCAGACCTTCTGGTCTCCACAGAACGTGCTCAATCGCGCCACTGAATTTTCGCGTTAGGCATTAATTATGAAAGCATTAGAGTTAAAAGAAAAATTGCTCGCCGAAGGTTGCAATGCAAGTAACTTTACCATCTTGGGCAGAGGTGATGGCGCTTTCTGCTTAGATAAAAAAGGTGCTAAATGGGCCATTTTCTATTCTGAGAGAGGTTGTGATTCTGAGCCTATCTTTATATCAGAAAACGAAGAAGAAGCTTGCGGATATTTTTTCAACTATGTGTTAAAGCAAAAACATTGGCACATAGTCGGCTTTTTCAAATATGAATCTGATGCAATTGCATTAGAAGATAAGCTTGTTTCAATTAGCATCAAATCGATAAGAAATGATATTTCTGCCTACAAAATGGCCAATGACCTAAGGTACAGGGTCTTTGTTATAGGCAAAGATATTTTTAAAGTCAGGGAGCGCTTAGGTCATGTACAAGTCTGCTATATCTGATTAGCATATGCTAATTAGACTTGTTTTCCGCTGGCACTCCAAGCCAGCCGATTAAGTGGCGTTATATTTATTAAGGAAGCCATGTGTTTAAAAAATTTATGACCGTAATTACAACATTACTTTTTGTTACTTCTATTCAGGCAAAGGATATGAATTTAAATTTTACCCCAGATCCAAATGTATCCAAGCTTGCAGAGGCTTTTTCACTAGATTGTGTTGATTTTGTTGGGCGGAAATTCAACTTAATATTAGATTGGTCAGATGAAAGTATCTTTAAATTAGAGCCAATTCTTGCAAACTTAAGCAATTATGCACGTGCGAGCAATATGCCTGCGGAGCAGGTAAATGATTATGCAAAAATATTTGGTTTTTATATTGGCGAGGTTTACCGTAAAAATCACGCAGATGTTGTATGGGGTGGCGTTGAAATTGATGGGCGGCAACATTTCGCACTAGGTACAAAAGAAAACAAACCAATAATCTGGCCAGTTACAAATGTGAGTAAGCGGATTTATCTTGGTGAAGAAGCTAATATCGCAACATACTATTCAGCAGTTGTTGGTAAGCAATAACAAGACATTCGGCATCCAACCTTAATAGTCCAATCGTTAGCCTCCAACTAAGATTTGTTGTTTTAAATTAGTAGGATTTATTTTAGGAGCCACAATGAGACTAAGCCTTAAAATCTCTTCTTGGGCGATAGCTATCGTTGTGATGCTGCTGTCTGTAAGTTTTGCAATTTATGATATTTTTTGCTTTCAGCCTCACCGTGGGGAAATAACTCGATTCATCCAAGTGGCTACTACAGAAGAAAGTGAGCCTCCAGCTTTAATCGTGCAGCTCGTTCGTGCATCCGCAGACGAGAATCTTGATTGGCTGGTTACAAGGTTAATTATTGATAATTTAAATATCAGCCATAAACCCGAGTCATTGGTTGGCTGGCATATTGAGTCATTTCTGTGGCTACAGTTGGTCAGGATTCACCTTACAGAGCAAGAGCAATTAACTCTTTATTTGGCTCAAGTGCATACTGGCAAAGACTTAAAGGGCTTTTCCTCTACCGCTCAGGTAATATTCAATAAGCCTCTTTCTGCATTAAGCCCTCAAGAGGCTGCCACAATTGCTGCCTTGCCACATGCCCCAAGCATCTTTGTAAAGAGCTCAGAGCGTCTTGCAAAGCGTCGTGAATATTTGCTTTCTAAGCTGGAGAATGGCTCCTAGCCAGTCATTCAAGCGAACACCTTCGGCGCAAAAATTAAATGAGTTACTCACGATTAAAGTTTTTGTATTTATGTATGTAAAATTCGGACATTAAGGTGTGAGTGGATTAAAGGAATTAAGCACTGTCATGGAAGTGACCGTTGGTGGCATGGCCGTTCTTTCACATCCATGTGATCGCGGCATTTGCACTTCCGTATGCAGCAGATGCCGCCGTAGAGCTTATAGGGACACTTCTTGTTAAACAAAAGGGCGGTGAGCCACAGGAATGATAGTGCTTAATGGCTTGTCGATTAACTTCTATTATAAATTAGGTAGTTAAGCTTTGGGCACCACCAAAGATGGCCTGCATTGTGATTGGAGAAGTAGGAATCGGGCAGTTTAATGAGACCCCCATTGTTAAATTCGGCTACGAAACATTGAAAGGTAGGTCCGGCATTACTCAGTTATCAATGGTTACACCCAATCCAGCATTGTTGCGCCAGTGACCTTCTAAAACATGGATGTTTTAGTAGAGCCTACAGGGACGTATTTACGGCGAGTCACTGGTGTAACAGTGCGCAAGCCTGCGGCAGGCAATTAGGGAATACAACTGCAAGAAGCCATGTTGCCGCCGATTAGCCCCTCGAACCATTACCGAAACTAGTACTGGCTCACCGAGCGAGTTTATCGAGACATCCATAGTCAAACTTTGCTCAGAAAGGACAAATAGGTAAAACGTTACCAAAGGCTTACCTGAATTGAGTCTGAGAAAGTCTCAGACAAAAAAATGCCACTACAAGGGGTTAGTGGCATAAATGCATAAGTCGGGAACAAGCTTAAAAGGGTGGGTAGAAGACTGACATCTTGGCTGGGAACCGTTGCAACATCAGTCTCTACGCCGGGAAGTAGGTAAAATCTTTGGGTGTAGGGTAGTAAATGGCGCGTTATTCCATGCTTACTGGGCCGTCGATTTTGTTAAATTTCACATCACCAGAACCTGCCGCAAGAATCGTTAATCCCTTAGTGTTAAAGACATTAATGTCGCCTGAGCCATCTGTGATGGTCACTGGACTTTGCACATTGGCGACTTCGATGTTACCTGAACCATCATCGATGGCGATATTGCCGCGAATATCAGTCACCTTGATTGCGCCAGAGCCATCGTCAATCTTGAGGTTACCGTTAATTTGACTGACTTCAATGTCCCCTGAACCATCATCAATGCTGACATTGTTACCGCCGTTAATGATGAGTTCACCTGAACCGTCTTTGACATTGATATCTGCTGTCATCTTACTGATCAAAATGGCACCTGAGCCGTCATCGATATCCAGTGCTAAATTCGCAGGCACTTGCAGTTTTAGATCGATGTAGGGCGAGTAATTATTAAAACCGCTTTGTTCAAAATCGGCCTTGAGCTTGGCCTTGTTGGCCTTTTTCTCAAGGGTGAGAATGACTTTGCTGTCGTCGTTGCCGTCCTTATTGCTATAGATGTCGGCGACGAGTTTAATTTGGGTTAGCCCTTCGACACCGATAATTTCGAGGCTGCCTGCGCCAGTCTCGGCAATCAGGCCTTGCAAGTCTTGGCTATCGAGTGTGAGTTCGCGTTGCTGGTGGTCTAAATCGGGCATGCCAGCAGCGTTGACATTAATAATGCAGCCAGTGAGCGATACCCCTGCGGTAAACACCAATATAAAAGCTAGGGTGAATATAAATGGGCGTAGTGACATGTTAGCTTCCTTGTTTATCTGGCACTCGTTTTTTCGGGGGAGTGCTGAGTCGTCTTGCGATGGATATGACATTGCACAGCCCATGCCAATTTTAAGTTTCATTTATAATCAATAGTTTAAACTTAAAGTGTCCGCGTTTGGCTGTGCGGACATGTCCGCCGAATGAGGGATTTACTCATAGATTAGTGAAATTGCTCATTTATTGAGTTAGCTTGAGCCTCATAGGTCTGACTGGGCAAACATACAAAAAATACAAAAAACATAAGAAGGGATGCAGATGGATTATTTAACAACCAACAAGACGGCTTGGGATGCGCGCACTCGGGTACATTTAACCTCGGATTTTTACGATGTGGCGGGCTTCCTGCGTGGGAATAGTTCATTACGGGAAATCGAGCTGAGCGAGCTGGATGTGGCAGGTAAAAGCTTGCTGCATCTGCAATGTCATTTTGGCTTAGATACCCTGTCGTGGGCGCGCATGGGCGCTAAAGTACTGGGTGTCGATTTGTCTGAAGTGGCGATTGAAGAAGCAAAAAAGCTGGCGCAGCAGACACAGTTGTCCGCCGAGTTTATCTGTAGCGATGTCTACAGTGTGGCGGGTAAGGTTGAGCCGCAAGATATTGTGTTTACGTCCTATGGTGCCATTGTGTGGTTGCCGGATTTAACCCTGTGGGCGCAGACGGTTGCCGACTGTTTAAAGCCGGGCGGACAGTTCTATATGGCTGAATTTCATCCGGTGCAGCAGTTGTTCGATGGTTATAGCTATTTTAATCGGGGTGAGCCAGACATAGAGCAGGAAGGCACTTATACCGAAAATGCCGATGATGAACAGCAAACCTTAATGTGTTGGTCACACAGTCTATCGGAAGTGATCAATGCGTTATTGCAGGCGGGCTTAGTGTTGGAGTTCTTCCACGAATTCGATTTTAGCCCGTACAACTGTTTCGAAGGGCTCGAAGCGCAAACCGATGGTCGTTATGTGTTAACACACCAAGGGCAGAATGTGCCCTTAGTGTATAGCATCAGCGCTCGTAAACCTGCGTAAAGCTTGCGGTTTGTGATGGCGAGGATTAACGACTACGGTAAACCGGATACTTAAGGTAACGGTTATCGTAGTAAGGGCTGCGTTCATAGAACCAGCGCAGGCGTGCCTCGGGATCGGCGGCAAATTCGGCGTTGGTCAGTGCTTTGTCGAACTCAGCTTGCAGCTTAGGATCATCTTTTAGCATCTTGGCCGCCAGCGGCTCAACCGCATAATCTTCAATGTATTCAGTGCGGGTGAAGATAGGATTAAAGAAACCCCATTGCAGCAAGGAATCTGGTGATTGCGGCTCCAGCAGTAAAACCGCCAGATCGCCCAGCGGTTGATCTGTGCTGATTTTAATGGTGCCAGCGGGCAGAGTGGTGCTGACTTTCGTCAACTCTGACTCGGCTTTGACCGTTTGATGGCCCTCAAAATCCTTAGTGTTAAACACTGGGTTACTGAGTTTGTATTGCTGTAATTTAAGCTCTGTCGGTTTGGTCAGGCGCGTCATGCGAATGCCATGCACGTTAAGACGATCAATCACTTGAGTCCATTGCGCTGGAATATAGTAAGCACTCGGACGAGTGACCTTAATGTCGGGCACTGTTTCAGCCATCACAGGCAAGTTAGGGTAAATTTTTGGTTCACCTGTCCAGCGCACAACTTCAGCGCCACTGATGGGGCTCTTTTCAAGTAGATAATCTATGCCTTTAAAATCCCAGCCTTTTTCTAATGGTGCTAATTTCCAAGTAAGGGTGATTAGCGGTGAGGCGCGGTATTTATCTTCTTGAATCGCACTCTTAAGTTTCGTCGCCTGTTCACCCACGGTTTTGAGGGTTTGCGCTAACATCACATAGGTGCCGAGCACTCTTTGTTTAAAGGATTTTAAGCTGTGGTTTTCAATCAAAATAGTCGGTAAATGGCGCGCATCACCATAACCGTTAGAGAAGCGCGGACTTGGATTCCACAGCGACATGCCTTTGGTGATATCGGCGTTATCCACGGCAAAAATCAGCGGGCCGGGAATATGGCCTTGCTCGGTTAATGCCGCTTCAACTGCGGGTCTGTAGCTGTTTTCGAGCCAGCGGTAACTGGCTGGGCTTAACCCTTGGGCAAGGTTATAACCAAAGGTGACATCGTATTGGTAATCGATGCCGTCGGTGACATGCACGTCGATATACAAGTCTGGCTGCCACACGTTGATTGCGCGCAGCATGTGCTGCATTTCTAAGCTGTCGGCCTTGGCATAATCGCGGTTAAGGTTGAGATTATTTGCGGTAGTGCGCCAGCCCATATTCACTGGGCCACGTTGATTCACGCGATTAAATTCGCCGCTGCGCTCATGGGCATCGACACTAAACATAGGCACAAACAAGAGGTTGGTTTTATCCAGCAGGGCGCTTTTATCGCCCTTGATGATGTCGCGTAGCAGCATCATGCCGGCATCTTTACCGTCGATTTCTCCTGCATGAATCCCTGCTTGCACTAAAACCGTTGGCTTAGTGTTTTGCTTGAGGCGCGCCGACTCATTAATGCCTTCACTGCTGGCGATATACATCCAAATATCGCGGCCCTGTGGGCTCTTACCTAAGCTAACCTTTTGTAATTTATCTGACTCGCCCGCAAGTTTGTCGAGCCAAGCGATAGTGGCATCGTAGCTCGGACTTTCAATGCCACTACTTTGCTCAAAGGGCGTAGCCCACTCGTTATCGACACTCAACATGAGCGATTCGCTGGCGCCATGCCAAGTGATACTCGGCGGTAAAATGGCATCGTTGACAAAGGTGTTGGCTCGCTCAGGGCTAGGCGCGGGCTCTGGCGCTACAGTGGTGGCATCGGTTGCGACAGCCGCAGCGGGTTCGGTTGCTTGGGTATTCGCAGCTGGACTTACATCTTGTGGCGCTGTTGCTACTGGGGTTTCAACTGGCGTTTTGTCGGTGACGGTTTGCGCCGCAGCGACTGGCGTTGAGGTTGGCAAATCAGTAGATGCTTGAGCTAAGGTTTTTGCATCGTTGGCAACAGCATCGACAGTGTAGAGACTGCCCGCAGAAAGGCAGGCAATAGCGATAACGGAAAGGGAAAATAAGCGCATGAAAAGAGTCCATATATCGAATTTTTATTAGGACGGTATCTTTTCATTAAACGCCCCGTTAACGCAAGGGCGGTCAAGGGGTTATCTTGGTTCGCGAGAGTGATTTTTAGCTGTGATTCCCCGTGGTAACGGCTTATGAACGCTTGGCAGTTTTGTGTAACACGGTTTGTCCGCTATAGGCGATTTCGATAATCTCGATATCGGCGTAGAGGGCTTCGACGGCGATGGCGAGTTGATAGATAAGCCAGCCGTATCCCGTGAGGGCAAATCCCTGCGCGACTTCATTTGTCAAAGGGGCTGAATTCGGCGTCTGGGCGGCCAAGCTGAGTTGTAATCTGAGTTGCAACTCTTGCCCTAGGGCGGTGGGCAGCGTGGGTAAAGATGCGGTTTTACCTGCGACAAATTCACTCAGCCTTTGAAGATGGGCGGTAAGCTCGGCGGCGACGCGATTGATTTGGTGGTATGCCTCTTTGTCGGCTTCCTGCCAGCGACTCAAAGGCAACAATTCGAGTAGGGTGATCAGCCGAACCTGTTTATTGACCAATTCCGCCAGCAGTATTTTATGTTTTTTTAAGGTTTGGCTTTCCCACTCTAGGGAGAAAAACAGCTTCTTTTGGGTTAATACCGCTTTCATGGCCGCTTCGAGTTCGGCGCGAAAATCTAAATCATGGTTAGCGGGAGCGTGTAAATGTTGGGTGAGCACCTTTGCCATATTGTCGATGGCATTGGCGAGCTGGCTGCGCCAGTCTTGTTTGGCCTTGATTGGGAAAATAAATAGCGAGACTAAAATAGCAATCACGCAGCCTGAGAGTATGTTGGCTGTGCGCCACAGCGCTTCAGAAGTATCATGGTTAGCATCGCCGACCACTATGATGATGGTAAATCCTGCCACGAGATAGGCGTAGCTGTAGCGTCCCGCCGAGATAAAACAAATCAAGCTGACGGCTAAGATCAGTAGCCCCATAATCAGCCAATAACTGTCGATAGTGGCGACTAACATCACGCCATAAGCAGAACCTAAACAAGTGCCTACCGCCCTTTGCAGGGACTTTTCAATCGCACCACCCACCTGTGGCAGGCTCATCATAATGATCACGATCGTCACCATGCTCCAAATAAAATGTGGCGGCGACCAAATGGCATTAATGGTGACGGCAATCAGCAAGGCGAGGCCAAGTTTAAGGGCATGAATGGCGCGGAAATGGCGATAGATAAAGTCGGCAAAAGGGCTTGCAGGGGCAAATACGGACATAATGCAACACTCCTTTGGGCTGATGATAGCCAAACTATTATCGCAGAAAGACGTCGCGTCCGTGTGGCTTGGCAGATAAAGAAATACGAATTGCGAGGCAGCGCCGTTTGAGCTTAGTCCAAGGCGCCGCCAAGATCACATTAATTTCAATTAAGTGATAATAAATCAGTAGGATAGAGTTCGGTATATCTAACAGCGGGCATAAAAAAGGCTTGAATAAGCCTTGCCTATTCAAGCCGATATTTGAAGCCTTGAGTGACTGTTTCGCTAGCTTAAGCTGCGCTCGCTATCCGCTTTAACGTTAACTTCTGTGTATTTATCCATGATCAAGGCACAAGCCGCATCGCCAGTAATATTAAGTGCGGTGCGGATCATGTCAAACACTCTGTCTAAGGCAAACAGCAAAGGTAAGCCATCGATAGGGATGCCAGCCGCTAACAACACTGCCACCACTAAGAATGATGGACCGGGCACACCCGCTTGGCCAATTGCGCCTAAGGTTGAGGTGAAGATGATGGCTGCATAGGCTGTCATCGACAAATCGACGTTATACATTTGGGCGAAGAACATGGCCACTAAACCATAATAAATCGCATTGCCGCTCATATTGATCGTGGCGCCTAACGGCAGCACGAAGGCTGTGGTTGCCTTAGAGACTTTAAGATCTTCTTCGCAGGTTTCCATATTCACCGGCAGTGTCGCCATTGAAGAGGCGGTCGATAATGCCATCACCTGAGGTTTTTTCATCGCCGAAATAAACTGGCGTGCCGAGGCTCTCGAGAAGAGCTGCACCACCAATGGGAAGAAGATAAAACCGTAAATCAGAATCGCGGCCACAAACACGGCGAATAACTTAAATACGACTTCTAAGGCATCGAAACCGAAGGTGCCGACAGAATCGGCCATCAAACCAAATACACCGATAGGCGCAATGATCATCACGCAGTTGATCATCCACACAAAGGCGTCAACAACAGTGTTGAGTGCGGCTAAAATTGGCTTAGCGCCATCGCCTTTAACCTTGGTCAGCGCGATACCGAAGAAGATACTAAAGACTAAGATTTGTAAGATGTTACCGCCGTTCAGCGATTCGAACACATTGGTTGGGATCATGCCGATAAAGGTATCCATTACCCCTGGCAATGCGCCGTGTTCCTTAGTCACTTCCATCAAATCTGGGCTGCTATGGGCAGTGAAATCGACCCCCGCGCCCGGTTGGAACAGATTGCCCATCACCAACGCCAGTACTACGGCGATGCCTGATGTCACGATAAAGAAGCCAAAAGTGCCAATGCCTATCTTACCTGCCGATGGGCTATCGCCTAAGCTTGCCGCGCCGCTGATGATAGAAACTAACACCAGTGGTATCACTAGCATTTTGATTAAATGGATAAAAATGGTTCCGAGTGGTGCAAACACGCTTGCACTCTCGCCCATGATAAAACCGACTAGCGCGCCGATAATCATGGCAATAACCACTTGCACACCAATGTTGCCTAATAAACTCTTGCTCTTCATTCTTGCGAAACTCCCCAGTTGCCGCAGCATTTTGTGTGATGTAGGCGATTTGAATCTAGACGCCGTAAACCTTAGTGATTAAGGCCTACTCTAGGCTAAAAGCCAATGCCCGACACTTTTTTTGTCCGGCTAAAGTACCACAATTGCATAGCAGGGGATTGTGAAACATCACCAACCTTGGTTTCAAAATAACCAAAGTCTAAATCACGCCAACATTAAATGAATAATACTTAAATTTAGCGGCTTAAAAATGAATAAAGTTTATTTAATGGTGCGATTTTAGTTGCCAGATTGATGAATTGTGATTTTTCGTTAGGTTGCACAGTCGCGTTGGGTAGATATAACGACTGTTGAAAGTATCAATTTTAACCTTTGCGTAGTTTTTTCTGTGGTATACAACCCGTTTTTTCCATTATTTATGGATGAACTGACTGCAAGTGATTGGAAGGAGCAGATTAACTCAAAGCCATAGACTTATATTTTTTAAGCAAGTTAACATGTCACTCTGACGTTAATATGAAGGAGACATTGGTGGATATAGGATCATTCCTTGGCGAATCAGAGCCGTTAAAAAGCTGGGTTAATAAGTGTATTACTCAGCGAGGCTTACAATATTGGCTTGTTTATCAAGATACTGCGGAAAATGAAATTCTCCAACTGACCACGCGGCTACTGCCAATTGTCGATGATATGAGGGATTGGTCTAATGAAGAAATCGATGAGTTTGAAGATAGTCTGATAAACAATGGTTATTGCTATCTGCTCAATATGGATCAAATCGAAGATGTAATCGATAATCTTAAGCAGCAAAAAGCTCAGCCCAGTGAACAGGAACTACTTGAAGCTATTATCTTTTACTATGAGCGAGATGCGTTTATCAGCCTCTGATGGGTTCTTTGTGGGGCGTCGCGACTTAAGCTGAGACAAGCGCCCCCGAGGAATCAACTCAGGGGCGCGGATGGAGTAAGCTTTACTTTGCTAGCGACTTAAAGTGGTTGTGCAGGGTATTGCTGAAGCTTTGGTCGTAGGTAAAGCGATATAACTGTTTATTGTCAGTCGTATCAAATGCCGTGTTTAGCTCAACTTCAGTCAGCAAGTTTGAGGTCACAAGGTAGTAGCTCGGTTGCACCATCTGGCTAGCAATCGGATCCTCCACAATTTCAGTGATAGTTAGCAGCTTGCCGCCATTTTGACTGGTGCTAATGCTCCATTCATGTTGGCTTTCAGGCTGACCGAAGCTATCGAGAATGGTGAACTTATTCGTTGAGTCCTCAACGTAACTCTCGGGGTAAGCGAAGGGCCACAATAGCTCCACGATCAAGCCAGTAGAAAGCTCGCTCGCGGTTTCTACGCCCGTTTCATAGGTGGTGGGATCTTCTTCGCGGCATAACACGTCGGCCGTTTGCTTAATATCCATGCGATATATTTGTGAAGGCCAGCTGAGTGACGCCAGTTTGAGGTCGCTCGGGAGGTTTGCCAGCAAATCTTGCCAGTCAGCGGCCGTGTTTTGATACTTATGGAAATTTATTTCGACAGGAACTTCAGTGCCGGCATAAACGGTTTTTAATTGATTGCCTTCAATCACAGGTTCTTTAAGGACATACCCTTGGTCGTTACGCGAGGCATTGATCCATTTCTTCATCGGCTCATTCCAGCATTCTGTAGGGACCTCCTCTCCCGATGTGTTGTCGAAGATCATCACAGCGTCACCTGAAAATACCCCAGTAAGAGTTTGGTCAGCATTACCATAATCTAAGCTGACAAAATGGCTGTTACGAACGGTTGCGATATTGAGCACATGAGATGCGTCGGTTTGATTGAGCATGCTGCTAAACACTGTATCCCAGTCAGTGCTGTTCATCGCCTTGTCATCAACCGGCGCTTCCATATAACCGAAGGACACTAAGGTGCTCTCCACCTTATTGGTGACGGCGACAGGATTAGTTTGCAGGTAGGCCTCAGTGCCAAAACCATACCCTAGGATTAAATTCTCGAAGGCTTCAAATGCGGCGATTAACACTTCGATGGCCGCCAAAATTTCCACTGTGCGCTCATTGGTGAGGTTTAGCAGGTAATCGTGTAACAGCAGGGTGTCGAGAAATGTGGGTTGCAGAGTGATTTCGGGCGAAAGACTAAATAAATCGGCTTCGACTTGTTTAAATCCAGTGGCGTATAGGTTTTTGAGTTTGGCGCGGAACTCAATCACTTGCTGTGGCGTTAAGTCGGCCTCAATCATCTTGCGATAGCGTGAAAACTCAATATTGGTCAGCGCGTTGATATGACCCGCATGATCGGGCAGGGCAACGATATTCATGCCGCCAGTGGTGGCACTGGTGTTAGCTGCGGCGGAGCTCATCGCCAATGCTGAGCGTGCAGATGACGGCGCGCTATCAACCCAATTTGCCAGCAGGTAATAGTTCGGTTTTTCGGTCTCGCTTTTCCAATCTATTTGATATTTACCATCGGTATCCGTCGTTGTGCTAGGTTCGCCCTCAGAGCAGCTTAAGTCCTGGTTGAGATCGACGCACACGTTGGCCCCGGCGATAGCGCCGATATAAGTGACCTGACCTGTGACTTTATGTGCGTATTCTGTAGGAGGCGTCGGCTCTGGCGTCGTGGTGGTGTCATCTTTATCGTCTGAGCCAGAACATGCCGTCAGCAAACTGGTGGCGATTAGCAAAGAGAGCAGTTTAGGTTTAAACATCTTGTGTCCTTACATTAATTCGGCAATTTCCATTGTGCTTATTGAGGGTGAAGCCATCTGATCACTTTGCTTATTCAAAGTGTTACAGCGTTAATCACTACCAAGCCAAATGGTGTTAACTTGAGTTTCTGTTGCTAAGAAGGTTGGTAAGTATCAGTCTGAGGGATATAAATTGGCAGCATGTGCGCTAACGCGCCCTGCATATTGGAGATATCCCTTTCACGACAACGTTTGGCATCCTTCCTGTCGTAACACAGCGGAGTAAAATTGCTGTAGTTAGTAGCGCTTATATTTTCCTTTTTGTTTAAAAATCATACAACTATACAAAGGTATGATAAGGGCTCTTAGCGGCTTATGTCGGTTAAATACATTTTTAGATTGCACATTCGAGCATTAACAGTGGTATGCCATTAGCTTCTGCTTGTTGCATACGTTCGGCCATTTCTGTTGGGCTAAGTCCTGGATGAATAGGGATCAGCTTTTCCGATCTCAATAGAGGCTTGAGTTGATTGCAATCAACGGTGTTATCAATACTAATTGTCTGGGCGTTAAGGGAGAGCAAGCTTGACCAATTGTTAGAATTCACTTGGCTGATTAGCAAACTATCTAGCTGTAGGTTTTTCGATTTAAAATCAGTAACCTTCATATTGTTTAACATTAGTGTTTTCAGATTCTTGTTATTCAGATTAGAAAGTGAAGTGAGCGTGCCACCTTTCAAGCTAAGGGTGTCAAGATGACTAAAGGCGTTGAGGTCGTCTAATGCCACCATATCGGTGGGATTAAACTGACAATTCAGTAAGCTGAGTTCTTGGCTTTGTTGAATCGCGAGCAGTTTCGCCTGTTGTTGAATACAGTCACCCAGTGGCTTGTTGCTAAATTTTAGGGCTGAAATGGGCTGTGAAATCTCACTTGTGGCCTCTGTTTGAGGCCCATCAAAGGTGCCATAATCTTGCTCTGGTTTTTCTTGGATAAGCCCAGGCTCGTCTATCTCACTGAATTGGGAAATATCTTCAGTATCATTCTCTGATATATATTCGGGTGCAGTAGGCGGAATCACTCCCTGTTTGGCTGCAAATGTACTGATAAAGGCATTGGCTATTGCATCTCCTTTCTCGCCGCTGAGCCCCTCGACCAAGGCTGGTGAATCATCGCCTAAAACACAGATCCGAAATCGATGAAATAGACTCGTTAGGGTATTGACCCGTGCCTGGCTGATATTCATGTCCATTAACGCTGGGAAGGCATCGCCTAGATTTTGGATATTAGAGTAAGTGTTAAGTCTATCTGCATAGGCAGTTAGTTCTTTGATTTGCGAGTTAAAATCAGCCATCAGCTGCGGTTGATGGCATTGACTCGCATGCGGAACTTGCTGCTGTAATTCTTTAAAATACCTAAGGTACTCATTCGCTAACGTAAGTTGTTGCTTTGCCTTAATCGCCAGACGTTGAGGAATGCCTTCCCTTATAACGGCAAGTGCATCACCTTGGTGGCGATCTAACGCATCGTCAATTCTGTCCTCTGGTGCTGTTTCCCCTAATGCAATGGCTTGCTCTATGAGTGGTGCTGTTTGGCGGTCAAAAGTCGCTAAAGCCTGATCTCTATCCTGTGCGGCGCTCGCAGGAAAAATACTGCAGGCAAGTAAACTACACAGTGCAATAATTCTTATCTTTTCCATAAGTATCAATATCCGTTTAGCTTCAATTTTCAGATTATTTTAAAAACATACATAGTAGGTTCCAGTTAGCTAAGCAGGGGAACATTGCAAAATGTTGATAATTGCTTACCTATCGCCTGTATTTGGTGCAAGTCACCATATTGAAATTTCAATGGTTCAATTTGAGTATCCATCACTATCAACAAATCATACCCATGGGGCTGGCCGAGACGTTGCTGTATTTGAAATGCTGCAATGTGGTTGATGGGGATGACTTGTTGGGTTAGCGGATAGAGCGAACTGACGTTAATGGTGATTAGTTGTCGTTCGAGATCAAACTGAATACGCCTACGAGCAAATAGTAGATGCCAACTAAGAAGTGCAATGAACGACCAGATAATCACTTCGGCATAGGACCAATGCTCAAAACCTAGCGTGTTAAATAAGGTGAGTGAAGCGACTAGGCTTGCAAAAATCCAGCGCCCAATGGTTTGTGTTCGAGTTTTAGCCATGATTGCTATGGTCGGTGAGAGTTGTTTAAAGCGCATCGCTATAGGCTTCCAATAAACTTCATCGCAAAGCCAAACGCCATAATAAATGGCAGCGGATAAAACAGTTTAAGTATTAACTTAGGGGACCACAGTGGTTCGATATCTGCCGAAAGCGGACGATGAGCAAGGTTGCCATTCTCTTTAACGTCAGTCGCCTGTGCGCTATATCCATCGACTGTGTTGATGGTGCCGACCTCTTGCGCGATAGGTTTATCCTGACAATTTAGCGAGAGTGACGCGATAAGTTGTTCATTTGATGAGAGTAAATCTAGCTCACGGATATTGGGGAATTGGGTGATTTGCTCTTTGGCAGAGAGATTAAATGTCTGTGCAAAGAACATCATAGCTTGAGTGGTATCGGTTAAACTGCCGATTGGGTACACAAGATTATGCAACTTAAGCTCATATTTGTTTCTGTTATAACTATCGTGGCGCAATAGTAACTCGGTAGATTTCAGTGGTGCTAGGTAGGCTTTTTTGAAGTGATAACCCAAAAATTGTGATTGTACGAAACGTTGCTGACTTGGATTATCAAGTACCAAATGCTGCTTGAACGCCCAGAGAATGAGTACTAGAGGTAGCAACAATGCCACGACAAACTGGTAAAAAATCTGCTCACCGCCGTCGAGGGTGATCGCCATGATAAGAGATGCCGAAAGTGGCAATAGTCCCAATAATGCTAACCCTCGACGAACATAATGGCTCTTAGTTGCAAGACGAAGCTGTTCATGCAATCCATCAGGATTGATAAACCTTTGGGCCTTTTTAGATAATTGCGAATACTGCATTACTACCTTGCCTTTATGTCGTTGGCTGTTTTAGATCACTTACGGCAATTTGGAGAGGAACCAACCTTTTGGTGTTTCGACAAATTTGCAACTGACCGAGGCTTGTTTATTGGGGCTGGTGATCAGCAGTTTAACTCTTGCTTCTTGGATAGCGCCTTTTTGCCGTTTAAATTCGTCTGCTGTGCTATAGCTCACCCCTTTGGGAGTAATTTCATCCATGGTTCGGTCAACATACCAGCGCTTGTGGGAGCGTTGCAAAATCTCGCCAGCATATTCCTGTTCTTTTTTAGTTGGTGCGTACGGCATAAGAGCGATAAAGGTCGCTAGGTCTTGGGTCTTAATAAAATCGAAAGTGCCTAAGCAGCGTTGGGTTAATTCATCGTCTAATTTTTGATTTACTGCTTGCACACATAGCGGCATAAATAAAAGGGCGATTATGGATAGGATCCGAGCTGTGTGGGAAGATGGCAAAATAAACGTCCTTGTGATGAAAGTGAATCTCGGCGAAAAGACAGGTTAAGTGATTGACATCTATATCAGTCTGTCGTTTCTTCGACAGCTATTTTTGCCTGTACAACCCATCTCCTCAATCACGCTAAAGTATTAACTTGTTTCATATTTGTTATTGCGCAATCCGTTTAGTGTTACTTTTCGCAGCAGTTTTTCTATGGAGGGTAAATATTGATGCGTGTTTCTAAGCGGAGTTATTTAGCGGGGTTGTTGGCAATTTCGACGAGCCTAATGCCTTTGTCGTTAATGGCGGCGGATGAGGGATTATTTACGCCTTTTCCTACGGCGAAATTAAAGGATGAATTGACGCGCCATTATGCCGAATATCCCTTTATTATCAGCGCGGGTGAACAAAGATCTGACTATCGTTTTAAGCCTATCTTCGGTCAGGTCCATCAGCAAAAATACAAATTAGCGCCCGAATATAGCCCTGCGCATATTCTCGATAATTACCGTGAGCAGATTAAAAAGCTTGGTGGCGAAGTCCTATTCGAGTGTCTGCTTGAGGCTTGTGGTGATTCTCGCTTATTACGAGAGAAAATTGCGCTGTTAGATGGTGTTATTGGTGTTGAAAGTGGTTACTTGTTTGCTCGAGTTAAGAATGAGCAAAAAGAGTTTTATTCCGCCATACAAGCAGCAGTTATGGATGATTCTGCGGGTCTTCATATTACGACGCTCGAGGTGATCCCCGAGCCGTTAGATTTAGTCACGGTTAATGCCGCATTTTTACAGCAGGCGCCTAAGCAAATCGAGTTTAAAGATAATCAAAAGAAGGATACCAACGGCGCCGAGGATCATCCGCTTATCAGCCGCCTAAAGGGAAGCTATATCCAGGACTTTAAACGCCAAGGCTTTGCGAGCACTGCCTTTGTGTCTTCAATGGATGCAAGCAATAAGCCTGTGCTGGTGGAGCGTGAGGGTAAGTTGACTCAAAATGGCTATTCAATACCAAAGGAATATTCGGGTTACGAGGTGTTCACTAACTACAAGGTGGCATTGACTAAACTCGGATTCGAGACGCAATTTGAGTGTCAGGGAAAGACCTGTGGTAGGGAGGATAGGTTTATCAAAGCCATCGATTCTCTAGTGAACATTGGCAACGAAGACAGCCAGTTTTATGCTTGGTATACCTTAACGCGCCCCGAGGGGAATGTGCATGTGAGCACTTATACCATTGGTTATATCGGCGGGTTATGGACCGACCTGCGGGTGTTGGAGGAGACTGAGCTTAAGGATGACCGCGTGGGGATCAATCTTGAGGCGCTGACCGACCAAATCGAAGCCAAGGGGCATGTTGCCTTAGAAGGGCTGCTATTCGAGTACGATAGCGACAAGTTGCTGCCCGAGGCGCAGCCCGTTGTCGAGGTGCTTGCGAGTTACTTAAAGGCAAATCCTAAGCGTGCATTTTATGTGGTGGGTCATACCGATGACAAAGGTAATCAAGCCTATAACCAAGGTCTATCCCAACGCCGCGCGGTGGCGATTGTGAAGTTATTGACCACGAGTCATGGTATTAAAGCTCAACAGCTTGAAGCTGTGGGTATTGGTGAACATGCTCCCGTTGCGAGCAACAGTGATGAGGCGGGGCAACAACAGAATCGTCGAGTGGAGTTAGTGCTGAGATCGGATACTAAGTAAACACAATAGATTGATTCAATAGATATAAAAAATGGCGTCAGCTCTTGTCGAGTTGGCGCCATTTTTGTTTACCTGTGATAGCTCAGCCGACGTCTCTGCCAAGCGATATTCAGGCTAAGGCTAAGATAGTGCAGGGAAGGAGAGTGAACTGCCAATTCCTAATGGCAGACCTAGGGCCCAGTAAGCGAGTAAGAAACCGCTCCAAAGCAGGAGAAAACTGATTGAAAACGGCAACATCAGCGCCACTAGGGTGCCAATGCCTGATTCCTTAACGTATTTTTGGCAAAACACCACAATCAACGGAAAGTAAGGCATCAGCGGGGTAATGATATTGGTCGACGAGTCGCCCACGCGGTAAGCGGCTTGAGTCAGATCGGGCGATACACCCAGCTCCATCAACATGGGCACCATGATGGCACCAATCAAGGCCCATTTGGCCGACGCCGAGCCGACCAATAGATTGACGAACGCGGTGAGAAATACAATCCCCACCAAAGTTACACCCATAGGAAGGGCCAATTCTTTTAACGCCAACGCGCCTTTAATCGCCATTAATGCGCCTAAATTGGATTGACCAAAGGCATAAATAAACTGGGCGCAGAAGAAGGCCATGACGATGTAATAACCCATGCCGCTCATGGACTTACTCATGCCTTGAATAATGGCTCTGTGGTTATTCACCGTGCCCGCAACATAGCCATAGACTATGCCTGGCACGAGGAAGAATACAAAAATAATCGCCACAATGGAGCGCATTAAAGGAGCCGAGGCGCTGGTTAGCGCGCCATCGGTACCACGCCAGGCAGAGTTGTCACCATAGGCGCTAAACACCAGCCCTAGGGCACATAACAACATGGCGCCCATGGCGAATTTGAGTCCGCGGCGCTCATGGGGTTGTAGTTCATCTAGGGTTGGGAGCGTGCTGGGATCGCTATTCACAGCTGTGTTTTTTAGGCGCGGCTCAATCACTTTATCCGTTAAGAACCAGCCAACTAAGATAATTAAAATGGCAGAAGCCGACGTAAAGAAGATATTATTCAGTGGGTTAATTGTTAACGTGGCGGCCGCGGGATCGGCTGATAATCTTGCCGCTGCCTGAGTTAAGCCCGCTAACATAGGGTCAAGGCTCGATGGCACACCCACGGTCGCAGAAAAACCACCGGATACGCCAGCGAAAGCGGCGGCAATACCGGCTAGGGGATGACGACCCGCGGCATAGAAGATCACCGCGCCGAGTGGGATAACGAGTACATAACCCGCATCAACCGCGACATGGCTCAGAATACCCACGGCGATCAATACCGGAGTGAGTAACATCTTGGGGGTCACAGACAAAATCGACCGCAGGCCCGCATTAATAAAGCCGGTATGCTCAGCCACGCCAAGCCCCAGCATAGCAACCAGCACGACACCGAGCGGTGGGAAAGTCACAAAGGTGGAGACTATGTTCGAGGTAAATGCCGTCAGTGCGCCGCCTTCTAGCATATTCACGACTTGAATGGGGTTGCCAGTACGAGGGTCGATTTCATCAAAACTGACACCCGATAATCCCCAAGAGATCAGCCAGACGAGGCCCAGAAACATCGCAAATAACACCGCCGGATCGGGCAGTTTATTGCCGACGACTTCGACGCCATTGAGAAATCGCTGGAATCCAGTGACAGGTTTATGGTTTTCCATTTGGGTGCCGCTTCCTAAAAATGATGATTGTTATCGGCGATTATAAAAACGCAGCATTAATTTAAGCTTGGTTTAACTAATCGATAAGAAATAAAACATATAAAAATCTATCGCAGCGACTTTCGTGTGGGCCGATTTCATCGTCTCTAAATCAATTTAGCCGCAAATAAAAAGCGCGGGTTCATCGCTGACCCCGCGCTTTTTTACTCAACAATGTGTTTGATTACATTATCTAAATGAATCCGCTACGCGCTTATGCCTTTGGACCAGCGTTGCGGATAGCGTCTGATACTTGATACTTAGCGAAGTTTTTAGTGAAAGCTTCGGCCAGTTTTTGGGCGTATTCGGCATATAGCGCTTTATCGCCCCAAGTGTTGATTGGATTGAGTAAGTTGCTGTCTACGCCTGTGACTGCCACAGGAACGGCCAGATTCAGCGTGTCTAAGTGGACGGTTTCTACATCTTTCAATTCACCGCTGACAATTGCATCGACGATGGCGCGGGTGGTGGGGATGTCAAAACGTTTACCCACACCGTGTGGACCGCCAGTCCAGCCGGTGTTGACTAAGTACACTTGGCTGCCGAAGGACTCGATACGCTTCATCAACAGTTCTGCGTACACGCCAGCAGGGCGTGGGAAGAAAGGTGCGCCGAAGCAGGTAGAGAAGGTTGACTGAATCGCAGAAGTTGAGCCGATTTCAGTCGAACCGACTTTAGCTGTGTAGCCAGACAAGAAGTGGTATGCCGCTTGTTCTTTGGTCAGGATAGAAACCGGTGGTAATACGCCAGACACGTCGCAAGTTAAGAACACAACCGCATGTGGCTCGGCGCCGCAGTTGTCTTCTTTACGTTGGGCGATGTGCTCCAGCGGATACGCCGCGCGGGTGTTTTCCGTCAGGCTGCTGTCTTTGTAGTTGGGTACGCGGTGTTCGTCCATTACGACGTTTTCAAGTACAGTGCCGAAACGAATCGCATCCCAAATAACTGGTTCATTCTTTTGGCTTAAGTCAATACATTTGGCGTAGCAACCGCCTTCAATATTGAATACGCCGCCAGGTGCCCAGCCGTGTTCATCGTCACCGATCAGGAAGCGTTTTGGATCGGCAGATAGTGTGGTTTTACCTGTGCCAGATAAACCGAAAAACAGCGTAGTGTCGCCATCTTTACCTACGTTGGCCGAGCAGTGCATAGGTAGCACGCCTTGGGCTGGCAGTAGGAAGTTCTGCACTGAGAACATAGACTTTTTCATTTCGCCAGCGTATTTCAGGCCCGCGAGCAGCACTTTACGTTCGGCGAAGTTTAAAATCACGGTCGCATCTGAGTTAGTGCCATCACGCGCTGGATCGCAAACAAAGTCAGGGGCATTGATGATCTGCCACACAGGTTTGTCTTTACGATTAAATTCTTCAGGAATGATAAATAGATTGCGGGCGAACAGTTGGTGCCAAGCGTATTGCGTGGTCACACGTACTGGCTGGTAATGCTCTGTATCGGCACCGACTTCGAGGTCAGAGACAAACAGTTCTTTATCGGCTAGGTAAGCTTCAACCCGTGCCCATAAACCTTCAAAAGCACCTGGATCGAAAGCTTGATTGACTGGGCCCCATTCGATGTCTGCTTCTGAACTGGGTTCTCTTACGATAAAACGATCGCCGGGTGAGCGACCACTGCGAGCGCCTGTTTTAGCGACTAATGCGCCATTGGCTGTCAATTCACCTTCGCCGCGTAGCAGGGCAAATTCGACAAGTTGTGCTGTTGAGGGGTTAAAGTGAACGCGGTTTAATCCATCCGCCATAGTGAGGTCTCCATTTGATTTGTAAGGTTATTTTTGTTATCGATCGTCTGCCGATTTTATTTTATTTATTACCTAAGCTTTGCTAGGTAACAAAGTGAGGCGATTGTAGCCTAAGCCGAGTGCAATGTGTGAGGGGATTGTGGGTATGAATAAAAAATGGGCGCCGAATCGGTCGCCCATATTGTTTAACTTTGATGATTCGTTTAACCGATTATTGCTGGGTCGTTGACGTCTGACCGTTCGCAAATAATGCCGCTACGTCTATGGCATCAAAAATGTATTTTGCGTGGCAATATTCGCAGCCCATTTCGATCTTGCCGTCTTCGGCGAGAATGGCTTCGATTTCCGCTTGATCTAAGGTCTTGATCGCGCCGGCACTGCGTTCATGGGAACAAGTACACTTAAAGCTCACATCGATAGGATCGAATAGGCGCACTTCTTCCTGATGATATAGGCGATGTAACACGCTTTCAGCGTCGAGAGTGAACAGCTCTTCGGCCTTGATCGTCGACGTCAGTTGGCTCAAGTGTTCGAAGTCAGGGTTGTGATCTTCTTTGCTTGGCAGAATTTGTAGGAACATGCCCGCCGCTTGTTTGCCGTCGGCAAATAACCAAATGCCTGTTGGTAACTGTTCAGATTGATTGAAGTATTCTTCAACACAGGCCGCTAGCGTTGGCTTGTCGAGTGCGACCACACCTTGGTAGCGTTCACCTTCGTCGGGTGTTAAGGTGATGACCATATAGCCCTGACCAAAAAGATCGGTAAGGCTGGCATCATCGGCCAGTTCTGCATTCCAGCGAGCCACGCCGCGTAGCTCTTGTAGATTGTTACCGTTGATCACCGCTAAAGAAACAGGACCATTGCCCTGTAACTGTACGCTGATATCGCCGCTAAATTTCAATGTCGCCGTTAATAGTGAGGTGGCCGCCATTAATTCACCCAGTAATACTTGCAGTACGGCTGGATATTCTTGGGCGCTGATCACTTGTTGATAGCTGTCTTGTAACTGCACCAGTTCACCACGCACATCGGCATTGTCGAACAAGTAGCGGTGTAAAGTATCTTGGTTCATCGTGTATCTCACTGTTAAAGGTCTTTAAAGCGCATGAGCTGGCGTCGTTGCTTTTTATCTGGTTTCTGATCGGGTATCGGGTTATTGAGCATGTTGAGACGTCGTTGCTCAGCATTTATGGCCCGTTTAGCCAGACTTGTCGCGGTTTCTTCGTACAATTCTTGTGCAATCGCACCACTTTGGCGTAATTGCGATAATTTTTTTATGACGATCTCTTTATCGTCATATCCTTGGCGTATCTTAAGGACGGCGCCTATCTCGGCATTCCTACTAGATTTGGCGCGCTGGCCGTTGTAATGTACTTTGCCGCCGTTAATCATTTCTTTGGCGATGGCACGGGTTTTATAGAAACGTGCAGCCCAAAGCCACTTATCGAGTCGAATGTCTGTTTTGTCGCTTTGACTTTGCGTCATAGTGTCTCCAGCTAAAAGATCGATGAGTTCACATGCCGAGCAAGAAAATGCGTGAAGTGCATTTCTATTATGTTAAAGGGTGGCGTGCTTCACACCCTTTTGTGGCGGGCAAAGTTAGCATAATTGGCCTATTTTCGCCAATTTGAATGCTGTTATGGGCTTGTTGCCAAATGCAGCCTAGGTTAGCATGAGGCGGTTATTGCCTAATTATTATAATCAGAACAGAGACCTGTATCGAGGGTCCACATAAAATATGGATTTATTAGATAAAGTTATCGCAAAAGCCATTGGCATGCCCCATAAACTCCTAAGCCGGATTGTCTTCTGGTTGGGCTTTATTGTGATCATGTTGTTAGCTGCGCAAATTACATGGAAATTAGTGCCTACTCACTCATCTGCCAGTGCTTGGTCCCCAACGCCCGTAAGCGTGAATGGCAAAGGTGCCGGTCAGGTTGATCTCGCAGGTCTGCAGCAGCTTGGACTCTTTGGTAAGGCGGATGCGACATCTGATAAACCTAAAGTCGAAGTCGTTGAGACTGTGACCGACGCACCTAAGACTACACTTTCAATTCAGCTGACTGGGGTTGTCGCATCGACGGCCGACCAAAAAGGCTTAGCGATTATTGAATCTAGTGGCAGCCAAGAAACCTACAGTTTAGGTGATAAGATCAAGGGCACTTCTGCATCACTCAAAGAAGTTTATGCCGACCGCATCATCATCACTAACGCTGGCCGTTACGAGACCTTAATGCTCGATGGCTTAGTCTATACCAGCCAAAGCCCTGCTAATCAGCAATTACAACAAGCTAAAAGTAATAAGGCTGGCTCGGCAGTGAGCCGTGTTGATCAACGTAACAATGCCGATATTTCCCAAGAACTCGCCGAATCCCGCACCGAATTGTTAGCCGACCCCAGTAAGATCACCGATTACATTGCCATTTCACCCGTGAGACAGGGTGATTCTGTGGCGGGTTATCGTTTGAATCCGGGTAAAGACGCCAATTTGTTCAAGCAGGCGGGTTTTAAAGCCAATGATTTAGCCAAATCGATTAATGGATACGACTTGACCGTAATGAGTCAGGCGTTAGAAATGATGAGCCAATTACCCGAGTTAACCGAAGTATCAATTATGGTTGAACGGGAAGGACAATTGGTTGAAATCATGTTTAGTTTGCCGCAATAACACGCGTTAGAGGAAAGAAAAAGAATGAATAACAAAAGGATTCGACGCAAGCTGATTGCAGGGATTGTTGCGGGTGCAGCCATGTTCTCCTCCCAATTCGCTTGGTCTGAACAGTATGCGGCCAACTTTAAGGGCACGGATATTCAAGAGTTTATCAACATAGTTGGTAAAAACCTGAACAAGACCATCATAGTCGACCCGACGATCCGCGGTAAAATCAACGTTCGCAGTTATGATCTGCTGAACGATGAACAGTATTACCAGTTCTTCCTCAACGTCTTACAAGTCTACGGTTATGCCATCGTCGAGATGGAAAATAACGTCATCAAAGTCATCAAAGACAAAGACGCCAAAACTGCAGCAATCCGAGTGGCTAATGATGCCGAACCTGGGATAGGCGATGAGATGGTCACGCGTATCGTGGCGCTGTATAACACTGAGGCCAAGCAATTAGCTCCGCTGTTACGCCAATTAAATGATAACGCGGGTGGCGGTAACGTAGTGAACTACGATCCCTCCAACGTCTTGATGTTGTCTGGCCGTGCTGCCGTGGTGAATAAGTTGGTTGAAATTGTCCGCCGCGTAGATAAGCAGGGCGATACTTCAGTACAAGTCGTGCCGCTCGAATACGCTTCTGCGGGGGAAATGGTGCGAATTATCGATACTCTTTACCGTGCCACGGCTAACCAAGCTCAATTGCCTGGCCAAGCGCCAAAAGTGGTTGCCGACGAACGTATCAACGCTGTGGTTGTTAGCGGCGACGAAAAGAGTCGCCAACGTGTGGTCGAACTTATTCATCGTCTCGATGCCGAGCAAGCCAGCACGGGCAACACTAAGGTGCGTTACTTACGTTATGCCAAGGCCGAAGATTTAGTTGAAGTGCTGACAGGGTTTGCCCAAAAATTAGAGGGTGATAAAGACCCAAGCGCTCAGGCTGCTGGTGGTAAACGCCGTAATGAAATCAATATCATGGCGCATACTGAAACCAATGCCTTAGTGATCAGTGCTGAACCCGATCAAATGCGCACCATTGAGAGCGTGATTAATCAGCTCGACATCCGCCGTGCTCAGGTACTCGTAGAGGCCATTATTGTCGAAGTTGCCGAAGGCGACAGTGTCGGCTTTGGGGTGCAATGGGCGGCGAAAGCGGGTGGTGGCACTCAGTTTAATAACTTAGGCCCAACCATTGGTGAGATTGGCGCTGGTGTATGGCAGGCGCAAGATAAAGAAGGCACATTCATCACTAACCCGAGTACTGGTCAGGTGATAGGTCAAAACCCGAGTACTAAGGGCGATGTTACCTTACTTGCCCAAGCTTTAGGTAAAGTGAACGGTATGGCATGGGGTGTGGCCATGGGTGACTTTGGTGCGCTGATCCAAGCCGTATCCAGTGACACTAACTCAAACGTACTGGCGACACCTTCTATTACTACCTTGGATAACCAAGAAGCATCTTTCATCGTCGGTGATGAAGTGCCTATTCTGACGGGCTCTACCGCCAGCTCTAACAATAGCAACCCATTCCAAACCGTTGAACGTAAAGAGGTTGGGGTTAAGTTGAAAGTGGTGCCGCAGATCAACGAAGGCAATGCGGTTAAGCTGACGATTGAGCAGGAAGTATCAGGAGTTAACGGTAATACAGGTGTGGATATTTCCTTTGCGACACGCCGTTTAACCACTACCGTTATGGCTGATTCAGGGCAAATTGTGGTTCTGGGGGGCTTGATCAACGAAGAAGTGCAAGAAAGTGTGCAAAAAGTGCCTTTCTTGGGTGACATTCCTATTTTGGGACATTTATTCAAATCTTCTTCGAGCAAAAAGACCAAGAAAAACCTGATGATCTTCATCAAACCAACCATTATCCGTGATGGCATCACAATGGAAGGGATTGCTGGGCGTAAATATAACTATTTCAGAGCATTACAACTTGAGCAGCAAGAGCGTGGCGTTAACTTAATGCCAAATACAAAAGTGCCTGTGTTGGAAGAATGGAATCAATCAGAGTATTTGCCGCCAGAAGTTAACGCGATTTTAGAGCGTTACAAAGAAGGCAAAGGTTTAGATGCCCAGATGCGCCAAACGGATCCGACTTTAAAGTCACTGGAAGAAAACAAGAATAAAGATAAAACCAATGAGTGAAATACAATTATCCCAAGTCGATGACCTCAGCCAAGTCTCCAATGAGCTAGGTCTGGAAGCTGAAGGTGATGAGGTGTTTCGTTCGAGCAGTAAAGAGCGTTTACCCTTTGCCTTTGCCCATCGCCACGATGTGGTGCTTGCGCCGGGTGAAACGGGCGAGTTGAGCTTGTTTTATACCAGCAAAACACCGTTAACGGCCATGCTCGAAGCACGGCGCTATTCGGGTGTCGATTTGCCTTTGGTTAAGCTCGAAGTCGCGAAGTTTGAGGCCAAACTCACTCAAGCGTATCAGGCGAACTCGTCTGAAGCGCAGCAGTTGATGGAAGATATCGGCAACGAGATGGATTTATTCACCCTTGCCGAAGAGCTGCCGCAGACCGAAGACTTGCTCGAAGGTGATGATGACGCGCCTATCATCAAACTGATTAATGCCTTGTTATCTGAAGCGATTAAAGAAGAAGCCTCGGATATCCACATCGAAACCTACGAGAAACAGCTCGTCGTGCGTTTCCGTATCGATGGTGTACTCAAGGAAGTCCTCAAGCCAAACCGTAAGTTGTCGTCGCTATTAGTGTCGCGGATTAAGGTGATGGCGCGCCTCGATATCGCCGAAAAACGTGTGCCACAGGATGGCCGTATTTCACTGCGTATTGCAGGTCGTGCCGTGGATGTGCGGGTATCGACTATGCCATCGAGCCACGGCGAGCGTGTTGTGCTGCGTCTGCTGGATAAAAATACCGGTAACCTCGATTTAGAGCAATTGGGGATGACCGACGGTATTCGGGTTAAGTTTGAAGATCTTATTCGTCGCCCCCACGGCATCATTCTGGTCACCGGCCCAACGGGTTCGGGTAAAAGTACCACCTTGTATGCGGGTCTGACTGAGATCAACTCAAAAGACACCAACATTCTTACCGTGGAAGACCCAATCGAATACGAGCTAGACGGTATCGGTCAAACCCAAGTTAACACTAAGGCTGACATGACCTTCGCCCGTGGTCTGCGCGCAATTTTGCGTCAAGATCCCGATGTGGTGATGATAGGTGAAATCCGTGACTTGGAAACCGCACAAATTGCGGTGCAAGCATCACTCACTGGTCACATGGTGATTTCAACCCTGCATACCAACACAGCGTCTGGCGCGATAACGCGTCTGCAAGACATGGGCGTTGAGCCATTCCTCGTATCATCGAGTTTGCTGGGCGTGTTGGCGCAACGTTTGATCCGTACTCTTTGTCCAAAATGTAAAATCGAGCACGTGCCCGATGCGCGTGAGCGTGAGTTACTGGGCATAGCAGCCGATGACGACAGGCGTATTTTTCGTGCCAATGGCTGTAAATCCTGTGGTAACAATGGCTACCGTGGTCGAACGGGTATTCATGAGTTATTGCTGGTTGACGACAATGTCCGCGAATTGATCCATGGTGGCCGCGGTGAGTTAGCTATCGAAAAGTATATCCGTCAGTTTGTGCCGAGCATTCGTCACGATGGCATGAGCAAAGTGCTCGCGGGCATCACCACTCTCGAAGAAGTGCTACGTGTGACTCGCGAGGAGTAATTTATGCCAGCATTTGAATATAAGGCACTGGATGCCAAGGGAAAGCAGCTTAAGGGCGTAATCGAGGCGGATACCGCCAGACACGCCCGCAGCCAGTTGCGCGATCAGCGCATGATGCCCTTGGAAATTCTGCCTGTTTCCGAAAAAGAAGCCAAAGCTAAGAGCAGCAGCTTTTCGTTTTTCAAACGGGGTATCTCGGTCGCTGAATTAGCCTTGATCACCCGCCAAATCGCGACCTTAGTGGCCGCGGGTTTACCGATTGAAGAATCCCTTAAAGCCGTTGGTCAGCAATGCGAGAAAGATCGCCTTGCGAGTATGATCATGGCGGTACGTTCGCGGGTGGTTGAAGGTTACAGTCTGGCCGATTCCTTGGCTGAATTTCCGCACATTTTCGATGATTTATACCGTGCCATGGTGGCCTCGGGTGAAAAGTCCGGTCATTTAGAAGTGGTGCTCAATCGGCTGGCGGATTATACAGAGCGACGCCAACAGCTTAAATCTAAGCTGACTCAAGCCATGATTTATCCTGCGGTATTGACCACAGTAGCGATTGGGGTGATTTCCATCCTGCTGGCGGCGGTGGTGCCGAAAGTGGTTGGACAGTTTGAACACATGGGCGCCGAGTTACCGGCTTCGACACGCTTCTTGATTTCGGCCTCTGACTTTGTACAAAACTATGGTGTGTTTGTCGTCATCGCCCTAGTGATGCTGTTCGCACTCTTTCGCCGTATGTTAAAGTCGCCTGCGTTTCGAATGAAGTACGACAATTTTCTATTGAGCATGCCGGTTGTGGGCCGCGTGAGTAAGGGCTTAAATACGGCACGTTTTGCGCGAACCTTAAGTATCTTATCCGCAAGCTCTGTGCCTTTGCTCGACGGTATGCGTATCGCCAGTGAAGTATTGCAGAATGTGCGTGTGCGGGCTGCAGTGGATGATGCGACTGCGCGGGTGCGTGAAGGAACTAGCTTAGGTGCGGCATTGACTAATACTAAGTTGTTTCCGGCAATGATGTTATACATGATTGCCTCGGGCGAAAAGAGTGGTCAGCTTGAGCAAATGTTAGAACGCGCCGCCGATAACCAAGACAGGGAATTCGAGGGCAACGTCAATATAGCGTTAGGTGTATTTGAACCTATGCTGGTGGTGAGTATGGCGTGTGTGGTGCTGTTTATCGTGATGGCGATTCTGCAGCCAATCTTAGCCTTGAATAACTTGATTAGCGGTTAATTTTTTGAATTTATGGATTATGACCAAGTCGATTGGCATAGGATTTTTTAGGAGAAGTAGGCGATGCAAATGAACAAGAAACATCAAGGTTTTACCTTACTCGAAGTGATGGTAGTTATCGTTATTTTAGGGATTTTAGCCTCTATGGTGGTGCCTAACTTAATGGGTAACAAAGATAAAGCTGACCAACAAAAAGCGGTATCTGACATAGTCGCACTCGAAAATGCCTTAGACATGTACAAGTTAGATAACGGCATCTACCCGACGACCGAGCAAGGTCTAGAAGCCTTAGTGCAAAAGCCAACGATTTCACCTGAGCCACGTAACTACCGTGAAGATGGTTATGTAAAACGTTTGCCAGAAGATCCATGGCGCAATAAGTACTTGCTGTTAAGCCCTGGCGAAAACGGCAAGCTAGATATATTCACTGCAGGCCCAGATGGTCAACCAGGTACCGAAGATGACATCGGTAACTGGAATTTACAGAATTTCCAATAAGATGCTTAAGCTGCGCCACGCTGGTTTCACCTTAATGGAGGTGATGCTAGTGATCTTGTTGATGGGACTCACGGCAGCGGCCGTGACTATGTCTATCGGCAATTCGGGCCCACAACAGGCCTTAGATAGAACGGCGCGGCAGTTTATCGCTGCCACTGAAATGGTGCTCGATGAGACCGTTTTGAGTGGCCAATTTATTGGTATTGTGATTGAGAAAACCAGTTATCAGTTTGTTTTTTATAAAGACGGTAAGTGGGAGCCTTTGGATAAAGACAGGCTCTTGTCTGAAAAGCAGATGGATCCGGGTGTCGTGATGAACTTAGTGCTTGATGGTTTGCCTTTGGTACAAGACGATGAAGAAGACGACTCTTGGTTTGAAGAACCACTAATTGAGCCCTCTGCCGATGACAAGAAGAAACATCCTGAGCCACAGGTCATGCTATTCCCGAGCGGTGAAATGAGCGCTTTTGAGCTGACGTTTATCGCCAAAACTGACAAAGGTCAGCAGGCCGAAGCGTTAGTGGTCGGCGATGCGCTGGGCAGATTAACTATAGGGCGCCCCGATGAAACGCGCTAAGGGCATGACGTTACTCGAAGTGATTGTGGCCCTTGCCGTGTTTTCGATTGCGGCCGTGTCGATCACTAAAAGTTTGGGCGAGCAGATGGCCAACATGCCGATTCTGGAATCGCGCACTTTGGCACAGTGGGTGGCCGACAATCAGATGGTCGATACCAGACTCGAGCCGCAGTTTCCTGAAGTGGGTAAAAAAGAAGGCCAAGTCGAACTTGCAGGAAAGGATTGGTATTGGCGTAAGGAAGTGGTGAAAACCACGGACGATAATTTTCGTATGATCCGCATAAGCGTGAGTGAAGACGAACGATATCAGCGTATTGCAGCACAAGTGAGCAGTTATGTCCTTAAAACTGACTAGTGTGCAGCGGGGATTTACCCTGCTAGAAATGCTGATCGCCATCGCGATTTTCGCCATGATAGGTTTGGCTTCTAATGCCGTGCTCAGCACTGTGCTGACTAACGATGAAGTGACGCGCACTTTCTCTACTCGGCTTAAAGCCCTGCAGCAAGGCTTTGGTGCGATTGAGCGTGATCTCGCCCAAATGGTGGCGCGTACACCCAGATTACTCGAAGGGGGTCGAGGTTCGACCGTCTTCCAAACGGGCAATGATATCTTAGACTCGGAATCAGAAGCCTTAGTGTTTTACCGTTTAGGTTGGTTAAATCCCGACGGTTTATTACCGCGGGGCAGCTTACAGTCTGTGGCGTATGTGGTGCACGAAGGGCGCCTGGAGCGTTGGTATTTTCCTTATCCTGAGCCTGAATTTGGTGCCGAGCCGATTAAGACAGTGGTCATAGATAAAGTATTGTCGGTGGAATATTCCTTCTTTATGGATGACAAATGGGAGCGCAAAGTCGAGGCGACTAAGTTGCCTAAAGCGATCGCCATGGAAATTGAGATTGAAGGCTTAGGCAAGATCCAACGTAAGTTCTTGCTGCCGCTAGGTGCTGCCGCACCTGACAAGTCCAAGGATGAAGACAATAAAGACGAAAATCCAGACGATGCCAACAAAGATAAAAACGGCTCAGGTAACGGCAGTGGAACCGGCAATGGTTCCGGTGATCCAGATTCTGGCGATTCCGGAGACGGTGATCCAGACGCAGAGGGCCGCGAATGAGAACCCAATCTCGGTCTAAACAGCGCGGCGTTGCACTGATCGTCGTGCTCTTGATTGTGGCTATGGTGGTGATCATCGCGACAAACATCACTGGCCGTAATCAGTTATCTATGCGCCGAACCTTAAACTTGGCCCAGTACGATCAAGCTTATTGGTATGCGATTTCCGCCGAAGAATTGGCGAAGAAGATTTTAAAACAAGATTTAGATGACTCTGAAGGTCGAGTCCACAGGCAACAATATTGGGCCATGGCCGATGTGGTGTTTCCTGCTGAATACGGTGAAATCGCGGGCAAGATCACCGATATGCGTGCCTGTTTTAACTTAAATGCCTTATCCGCGACCACGAAAGAGGTGGAAAACGGTCAACCGAAGCTGCCCTTGGCGGCGAAGCAATATAAGGCCTTGTTGGTGAGTTTAGGGATGGACGACTTTAGTGCGGATCGCCTGACTCAGACCTTAAAAGATTATATCGACGAAGACATAACTGCCAGCCCCTACGGCGCCGAAGATGCAGAATATGAATCGCGTAATGTGCCTTACCGTGCGGCCAATACGCTGATGAATCATCGCAGTGAGTTACGCGCTGTGATGGGATACACCCAAGATATCTATCTGAAACTCTTGCCCTATGTTTGTGTGATCCCAGGCAATGATAGGCAATTGCTTAACGTCAATACTGTGGAAGTTGAGCAAGCGGCGCTGTTAGCTGGCATGCTCGATAATCAGATTTCGGTCGGCGAAGCAGAAAGCATTATCAACCAACGCCCCGGCGATGGCTTTGCCAAAATCGAAGATTTTTATGAAAGCTCATCTATGGGCTCGATCAAGTGGGAAGGTGCCATGAAGTCGAGTTTTGTCATCGATAGCCAATATTTTCTGTTGGCCTCGGGGGCGAAAGTCGATAACGCCGTGTTTAGAATGGAAAGCGTGCTCAAAAAGGGCGGCGGCAACAAGATGGAAGTGCTCACCCGTCAGTTTGGTGGACAAAAATAATGGCAGTGCTCACCCGGCAGGGTTTGATGTTGGTGGCCAGAAGTAATGGAAGTGCTCACCCGGCAGAATCTGGTGGACAAAAATAATAGCAACGAGCTCAGTCACGCTTTCTTGACTGGGACTGGTGGAGAAAAACTGTGAGTGAACGGCTATTTATTCGCTTGGGCAGAACAGCAGAGCAAGCATGCTCATGGCTCGTTTGGTCTGAGCAAGAACAGGAAATTATCGCCTCTGGCGAGCTCGCCAATGCCCAAGGTTTGTCGACCTTAACTGAGCGTGCGGGTAACCGTCCCGTCGATGTGTTAGTGCCCGCCGCGGCAATGACACTCACTAGCGTGCATTTACCCGAAAAAGGCCAACGCCAAGCCTTGAAAGCCTTGCCCTTTATGCTCGAAGAAGCTTTAGCCGAGGACGTGGATGCCATGCATTTTACCGTCGGCCCGCGTGATGGCGATGCCTTAAGCGTGGTCGCCGTGGCCCATGAGCAAATGCAGACTTGGCTGAGTTGTTTGACCGAAGCGGGTTTAAAAGTGAAACGCATCGTACCCGATTGCTTAGCCTTACCATTGCAAGAGTGCCAATGGGCGGCAATGAATTTTGGTAATGAACTATTACTGCGTACCGGATTAGCCACAGGCCAGAGTTTACCTTTGCCTTGGTTACCGATTGCGCTGGAGCAACTTAGGCCCGCACAGGGCGAAGTGTCTGTCGCCAGTTATACCGATATGCAACTCGAAGGTGTTGAGCTTAAGCCGCAGTCACTTGAGCTACCTATGTTAGTGTTAGCCCGCGGTATTTTGCATGCGCCAGTTAACTTACTGGGCGGCGTTTACACGCCTAAGCGTGAATACAGCAAACAGTTGATGATGTGGAAGAGCGCTGCCATCGTTATCGCCATCGCTTGTGTGCTGGCCTTAGTGAATAAAGGGCTGACCATACATCAAGTCAATGGTCAGATTGCCGATCTTAAAGCTCAGAGCGAATCCATTTATCAGCAAGTGGTACCGGGGAATTCGCGCATTGTTAACCTGCGTTCGCAGATGGAAAGTCAATTACGCGCATTGCAGGGACAGGGCAGTGGCGCCGAGTTTTTTGCCATGCTCGATGGTTTGCAGGATGCCTTTAAGCAAGTGCCTGAACTTAAACCTAATAGCTTAAGATTCGAAAGCGCACGTAACGAGATCCGCATGCAAGTGAGTGCGAAAAACTACGCGCAAATCGAGAAGTTTAAAGAGATCGTTGGTCGTCGTTTCCAACTCGATGGCGGCACTATGAATAGCGGTGAAGATCAAGTCACCAGTACCTTAACCTTGAGGAGCAAATAAGATGGATAATTTGCGGACTTGGTGGCAAGGGCTCGCATCGCGCGAGCAGCAGTTAGTCGGTTTTTGTTCGGTATTCTTAGTCATTGGTATTTTTTATTGGGGTGTTTGGACGCCAATCGCCACTGCCGAAGCCGATGCATTACGTAACCTCACTGCACAGCAACAGACGTTGAACTATGTAAAACAAACGGCGAATAAAATTTCGGGTTTGAAGCAAAACGGCGCTAAGCCGACTATGTCGGGTAGTTTAAGTTCAGTGGTTAACCAAACTGCGGGCAATTATGGGTTAGTGATTACTCGTATGCAGCCCCAAGGCGATAAGATCCAAGTGTGGATGGATGATGTTCCTTTTGATGCCTTGTTGGGTTATTTGAGTGAGTTAGTGCAGAAAAAAGGACTATCACTCGAAAGTGTTGATTTGGCAGAGGCCGATGCCCCTGGCTATGTCAAAGTTAGACGTATCCAACTGTCGCAATAAATTAAGGTGTAGCTGTGAGTTTGATAAAAAAAGTCATCATAGGCGTACTGATTTATTTAGTATTTTTAGTCGTTCTATTTCCCGCTAAGATTGCGATAGCGTTAGCGCCATTACCTGCAAATATCAGTGTTTCGGGTGTGAGCGGCAGTATTTGGTCTGGCAACATAGAAACCTTAAGTATGCCGCAACGCCAGTTAGAACAAGTGCGTTGGGATCTCAGTCCTTGGGCCTTGTTGTTAGGTAAAGTGAAAGTTGATTTTCAAGTGGGCAGCCGCGCCACACCTGTCAGCGCTAAGGGATTAGTCTCTTGGTCCATGGGCGGCTTAAGTGCGCAGGGTTTACGTTTCGAAGCGCCAGATAGCTTTTTACTCGGCAATGCAAAACTGCCCTTTAAAACCGAAATATCCGGTGAAGTTAGCCTATTAGTCGAGACGTTAGAGCAAGGTAAACCTTGGTGCGAGCAGTTGTCTGGTAAGCTGTTTTTGAATCAAACCAACGTTAAAAACCAGTTTGGCAATTATCCACTAGGCAATATCGAACTCGGCCTGAGTTGCGTTGATGGCAAAGCGCAATTAGCCACAGATGAAGCCAAAAACCAGCTCGGCATCGTCGGCACCTTGCAGTTAGACGAAGGCAATATGGTCAAAGTAGCAGCTAAGATTAAAGAAACGGCTGAGCAACCAGAAGATATGCGTAAGTCACTGGGTATGCTAGGCAAACGCGGCAGCGACGGTTATTTCCCTGTGGTATATCAGGGGCGTATTCCTGGGCTATAGCGCTGTTTCAGCGCGCGATGATAGATCTGCACTATGAATGAAAACGAAGGCACCTTAGGTGCCTTTTTTATTGTCTTTTTATCGTGTTAAATCATTGAGCAGCGAGTGATAATCGGTAATCGCGGGGAAATCTTGAAAGACTTTGACTGGCTTTTTACTGTCTGGGTTAGCAATCCCCAATTGATGGCCTACGCCGGCAAGTTTAGCGGCCTTGAGTATGGGTTCGCTATCATCGATAAAGAGACAGCGACTTGGCTCAAGTTGAAACTTTTCAAATAAGGTTAGCCAAAATTGCGGATGCTCCTTGGGATAACCCGTCTCGTGGCTGGAAATCATGGCATCGAGTCCTGCTGCCAGTTCGGTATGTTCAAGCTTTAGGGCGAGACTCTTAGGATGCGCATTGGTCACCAGAATGCGCTGTTTACCCGCAGCGGCTAAGGCCGCTAAAAACGGCATACTGTCTTGGCGCAGCTGAATGCGATCCACTAAAGTGCGATGCAAACCCATAATGTCGAGTTGTAGCTGCTCCTGCCAATAATCGAGACAGTACCAATCGAGCGTGCCGACGACTTTTTCATAGGCGTTGACAACTAACTGTTGCGCTTCGTTGCTGCTCAACCCCCGTTGTCTGCTTAATTCCTGTGGCACTAAACTCAGCCAAAAATGATTATCGAAGTGCAAATCCAATAGCGTGCCGTCCATGTCGAGCAGAACCGTGTCGATAGTCTTCCAGTTAAACATTGGGTATTTCCTATTCTTTGCATGGTGAACAACGCCTGCGATTGACATATGAGCAGGATAATTCTCAGTGGTCGCTATGATGATTATTCCCGTAACTTGTATGCTTACATCTTTGTGCTAGTCTTGGATGACTAATTATTTTTTAGTCTGAAAATTAAGCGGTTGGATATGGATATCTGTTCTTTTGCCCTATTAGCTCAAGTTCCAAACTCCCTTAGTTTACAGCAAGAGCTGAATGCTTTGCTGCTGCAAGACTGGCTACCCCACGTAAATCAGCGTGATTATCGTGAAGGGTATCAGGGCGGTTGGGATGTGTTGCCTTTGCGCTGCGCCGCCGAGTATCAAACAGCGCATCCCGTCTTACAAGCCTTCTCAATCTCTACACCCGATCACTGGCAAGATCTGCCTTGTCTCGAATCGAGCCCTGCATTATGCCGTTTTCTGCAATCCCTATGCTGCCCAGTGAAATCCGTGCGCTTGATGCGCTTACATGCGGGGGCTGAAATCAAACCCCATAGAGATCAAGGGCTCTGCCTAGAACAAGGTGAGGCCAGACTGCATTTGCCACTGCAAACGAATGAACAACTCAATTTTTACGTGGACGATAAACGTGTACCTATGCAGGCTGGCGATCTTTGGTATATCAATGCCGACCAAGTCCATTGGGTTGAAAATAAAGGGCAGAATGCGCGGATCAACTTAGTGATTGATTGCGAAGTGAATACTTGGTTAAGGGAGTTAATCAATGCTGCAAAGTTCAGAGCGTGAATTAGAACAGAGTTTGGATGTCGTCGCGTTAACTCAGTTTGCTAACGCGCTATTGCTGTCAACCTCGGCAGGGGAGTCTAAACGGCTAATCGATCCCATATTGGAGCAGTTATGCCAAATAACCGCGGTGGAATTGCACCCCGAGTATTTTTTGGATACTGAGGCGAGTATTACATCTTTTGGTAAAGCTGTGTCGCTCACTACTGCGGCGCAGTGTGCTGAAGATCCTGAGCGGGGGCGAGTGTTTATTCAGGGAATTTATCAGGCCATACAGGATAAGTTGGCGCTAAATCCGCAACGGCCAATACAGATTTTTTATGCGGGTACAGGACCTTTTGCCTGGTTGTTATTATCATTACTGCCGCTGTTTTCTGCCAGTCAGATTCAAGTCACCTTGCTCGACATTCACCCTGCCTCGTTAGATAAAGTCACTAAGCTTATTGAACACTTTGATTTAGCAGATCGTGTGGCAATGTATGTCTGCGCTGATGCCACGCTTTGGCAGCCAAATACAGTCGTAAAGTTTGATGTGATTATTTCCGAAACCATGAAGCATTTGTTGCAACAGGAGCCTCAAGTCCAGATATTCAGCCACTTACAGGCGTATCTTGCGGATGGCGGCGTGCTGATTCCGCAAAACATTGAGTTAGACGCTTGGCTTGAGTGTCGTACTGTGCAGGATTTTGTGGAGACGCATTATTTAGGGCCTTTGTTTGCACTCAACCTGCAAACTGCGCGCTTACTTGCAGATGGAGATCGTAGCTTCTTGGCTGGTACTTTACTGCTCCCCGATTTCAGCCAGAGTGCGGTAACGCTTAAGTTCACGACTTCCATTCAAATCTATGGTCATTCCACGCTGAGCGAAAACCAATCCCAACTCACGTTACCTCGATATCGACGCGAGCATTGGCTTAAGCCTCTTTCAACTCTCAGTTTTCGGTATGAGCAGGGCGCTCATCCCGATTTTGTGTTTGATGTTATAGCGCAAAAACCTGTGCTTGTGTCGAGTGACGATCTGAGCTGCTTAGGCATTTATCATTTGCAGCGGCTTTGGCAAAAGATACAGCTACGCAAACGGGGGGAGTCATTCATTGAACTGGCTAATGAATGGCACTTAGATAAAACCTTGCTGGATCTTTGTGGAATAGGGCTAGAGCCGGGTCTAAGAGCTTTATATCAAAACGATCATCAGTCAGTCTTTATCGCTTACATTCAGCAAATAGCCAAGCTGACAGTCGCGGATATTGCTGTGATTAATCAGCAATTAAGCACTATTTCCCATGGATTAACGCTTTCGCTCACAATGCCAGAAGTCGATGATTTAAATTCAATAGAGGCTGAAGACTCAAATCCGGCTGTAGTACTCAGCGAGTCACAACTCAATTTTTGGCGTAGTGAAGGCTACTTAGTGATCCCGCAAGTACTCACGGCAGAGCAATGCGCCGCAGCTCGAGATTTTATTTGGCAGCAGTTAGGTGCCAATGAACAAGATCCCGCCACTTGGTATCAAGCTCATGAGTTTATGCAGAAAATAATGCTACAACTGTTTCGCCATCCGCAACTGGACGCGAATCGACAAGTCCCCAAAATCCGTCAAGTGTTTGAACAATTATGGCAGCGAACCGATTTAGTCATGACAACCGATAGAGTCAGCTTTAATCCACCTGAAACGCCAACTTGGCGTTTTCCTGGGCCAGATATGCACTGGGATATGCCGCTACAGCTACCCGTTAAGTTTGCGACGCAAGGGTTAATTTATTTAACTGATACGAGTGCCGAGCAAGGTGCATTTTGTTGTGTCCCCGGATTTCATCTCAAGATAGAGGAGTGGCTGCGTAGCCAGAGCAAGTCTGGTATAGAGTTACAGCAACAGGATTGGTCATGCTGGCCAGTTAAACCAATCGCCGCTAATGCAGGTGATTTAATCATTTGGGACCATGCCTTGCCCCATGGCGCAAGCCCGAATCGGGCTAAACTACCGCGTATGGTGCAGTACATAAACATGTATCCCTTATGAATCCAGAACAATGCTATTGGTCGTTAGTCCATAACCCCGCAGCCTTGAGAGAGCTAGGCAAGGCGACGACTATGGTTGGGTTTTGCCAATATTTGCGGCGATTTTGGTGTTTGCCAGATTATGGTGATGAGGCGTTGCTGGCGATTTTGTGGGCAGGGAATCGGCAAACTTTAGCTCCAGATTTTTCCCTTTTATGCCAGTTTTGGGTGCCAGCAGACTATGACCCTAAACGCAGAGTATTAGAGTGGATGTCCGCCGCAGAAAAACCGATTCACCCATTCTACTCGGAGCATATTTCTGCCGTGCGAAGCCAGATGCTGTCCGCCTTGATAAGGCCTAGAACCCCTCTATTACCGCTGCCGGATCTGTCAGGGTTTACGGCGCAAGTGCAGCCAGCAGGTTTTATCTTTCACCTCTCGCGTTGTGGTTCCACACTCGTGTCGCGCAGTTTTGCAGGGTTATCTAAATGCAGGGTGTTATCTGAATCACCTTTGCTGACTCAAGTGCTATTGGACAGGAGCCTATCAGACACTGAAAGGCGTGCGGCTTTAACATTTTGCATTGATACTCAAGGGCAGTTGTTTCATCCTGAACAGCATTTATTGATTAAATGGAATGCGTGGGATTTGCAGTTTTGGCCGTTGATCCTATCACTTTATCCTCAAGTTCCCGTGTTATTGCTACTTAGGGACCCCGTCGAAATCTTAGCCTCACAGCAAAAGTCTGCTGGATATCATATGGTGCGACAACCGTCTCGACCTTTATTCCGTGAATTATCAGTACCAGAGGAGGAGTCGATACTGGAGTATCAATGTAAGGTATTGCGCTTGTTATTGGGGTATGGGTTAGAGATGAGTCAGCGTAGCCAAGTGATGGTCGTGGATTATCAGGAGCTGTTACCCGTGATAGCGAATAAAATCGCAAATTGGTTTTCGTTGGCTCTCTCTAAAGAAGAGTGCAGCCAAGTTGAACAATGTCAGTTAATACATGCTAAAACAGCCACGCAGCCCTTTGTAGCAGATTCACAATCTAAACAAAGTTTTTTTTCGGCTAAGCAAAAAGAACAGATCCACCGTTATTGTAACTGGTCTAATCCTCACCTTTTTGAAACTAAAAGTTAACATGAATCTTGTATTTTTGTGTGATGTGAACTAGCTTTAGCCAACTATCTATATTAAAAAATATCAGCAAGTTAACGTTTTTATTCTAGGGATGGAAAATGCAATCATGTCATTTCAAGCCGTTAGCCGTTTTATTCTGCGAACGCATTCCCCTGAGCCACTCTTTAAACCTGTGTCATTCGATTTGTTGAGTTTTGCCCGTTAATCCCGAGCTGCCACGACGAATTAAAGAACTATAAAGCGCTGTTTAGAGTTACTTATTACAGGGAATGTATTTGATGGTAGAAGACATAGTATTACCTAAAGCCTATTCATTGCGTTATGCGTATAAAAATGACGATGCTTTTGTATTTGCACTATTTTGTTCTGCAAGGACGGAATTGTCTCTATTACCGCTTCCCCCACAGCAACGAGAGCTGTTAGTACAACAACAATACCGCTTACAGCAAGCGAGTTACGCTGCCCAATACCCTCAAGCGGTGACTCTAATCATTGAATATCAATCAATTTCTATTGGCAAAATCATACTTAATCCCTCTGCTAACGGTGTCCATATCGTCGACTTTGTCATCGCACCGCAATTTCGTGACTATGGTTATGGTTCAGTCATTTTGGACTCGGTAAAAGCCTATGCCCAAGCAAAAGAGGCGAGTGTGAGTCTAAGCGTTGATCGACAAAATATGCGTGCGAAACAGTTATATCTTCGCTTGGGTTTCTCACCTTTTGAAATATCACCAACTCAAGAGTGGCTATCGTGGCCATCACCATAGGTAGTGTTGTTTGAGGGAAGAGGAAAGCGTGTGTAATCAAACAGATGATGTATAGATAGGTTTACTTTTATTAAGGAGTCATGGATGTCTGATTTTTTTCTCGGAGAAATTAAGCTTCTCCCATACAACTGGGCACCTAAGTATTGGACTTTGTGTGCAGGGCAATTATTGCCAATCAACACCAACCAAGCGCTTTTTTCACTCTTGGGTACGACCTACGGTGGCGACGGTATCAATACTTTTGCGTTGCCGGATTTACGTGGTCGCGTACCAGTTCACCCTAATGTTAGTGCAGGTTTGCCTCAGGGCAGTAAGGCGGGTGTTGAAAATGTAACCCTAGTACCTAACAACCTGCCAGTACACAATCACCTTGTGATGGCCAGTTCTACTGTCGGCGATACCACGTTGCTTGCAGGCAATAATATTGCCGCCGCCAAAAATGCAGCAGGTGAGGTCAATTTGTATGGGGCCGCTGCAAGTTTACAAGCGTTGGACCCTGCAACGGTATCCAGTACCGGCGGCAATCAAGCCCATGAAAATTGTCAGCCTTCACTGATAATGAATTATTGCATTGCCACTCAAGGCATTTACCCTTCACGTAACTAGAGGATAATCACTATGGATCCTTATATCGGTGATATCCGTCTTTTTGCGGGTAGTTTTGCACCTAGAGGTTGGATGTTGTGCGCTGGTCAGCTATTAAGTATTAGTGAGCAAAGCACTCTTTTCGCAATTATCGGAACCACTTATGGCGGTGATGGGGTAACAACATTTCAATTGCCGGATTTGCGCGGTCGCCTTCCGGTTGGGCAGGGTAATGGCCCAGGTCGGACTCCCCGTGTTATCGGTCAGCAGTTTGGTGTTGAATCCGTTACCTTATTAACGCCGCAAATACCTTCACACAGCCATAGTTTGTCGGCGAGCACAGCAAGTTCCTCCACATCACCCAGCCCTACGGGTAATGTCTTTGCTCATAGTAATACCGATAATATTTATGCTCCTTTGCCATCTAGCGGTGCCGATCTCCAAGTTATGAATGCACTCAGTGTGCAAGCCTCAGGGGGAACACAACCACACAATAACATCATGCCTACTACAGCGATAAATTACATCATATGTATTGAAGGCATTTTCCCATCGCGTAATTAAGGAGCGAAATTATGGATCCATTTATTGGTGAAATCCGTTTGTTGCCATTCAGCTTCGCTCCCCACAATTGGGCGCTGTGTAATGGCCAAACATTGTCAATCGCAAGTAATACCGCGTTGTTTTCAATTATCGGAATTACTTATGGTGGTAATGGTACAACCACGTTCCAATTGCCTAATTTGCAGGGGCAGGTCGTTGCGGGCGTAGGTCAGGGGCCCGGGCTGAGAACCTGGGATTGGGGCGAACAGTTTGGCGAAAATGGGGTGACGCTGCTTGCCACTGAAATGCCAGCGCACAACCACACGCTGACCGGTTTGAATAATCAGGGGACTTTGCCTTCTCCGGCAGCGAATACCTATCTGGCCAAGGATATTCGTGGTGGCAGTGGTATCGTCAACTATATGCAGACCGCGCCGGGTACATTAAATACCGCTATGGCAACACAGACTTTAGGTATAAGTGGTGGTGGTCTACCCCATGAAAACCGTCAGCCATTTCTGGCATTGAATTATTGCATTGCCCTTTATGGTGTATTTCCGGCACGCAATTAATTGATGAATGATTCCCGGCATGTTTGTCGGGAAGTTTTTTTAATAAATATTTTTAATTAGTAAGTCACATTGATGCCAAACAAATTACATTTTATTTCAGGTTTACCGCGTGCAGGCTCGACGCTGCTCGCAGGTATACTTCGGCAAAATCCACGCTTTCATGCGGCTATGAGTAGCCCTGTGGCAGGGCTTGTGAATGGCGCCCTCGAACAAATGGGGGCGGGTAGTGAGTCCTATTCATTTTTCGATGAACATAAACGTAAGGTCATTTGTCGGGCATTAATTGATGCTTATTACCAAGATAAAAGCCATCCGGTGATTTTCGACACCAACCGTCACTGGACTGCCCGTTTGCACCAATTGGTAGAGCTGGTTGATGATTTTAAAGTGATTTGTTGTGTGCGCAATCCGGCTTGGATTATGGATAGTTTTGAAGTGATTTACCGTAAAAACCCATTTGACTATAGTCGCATGTTTAACGCGGCCTCGCGTCAGACTGTGTATAGCCGCTGTGAGTCATTAATCAACGCTGGTGGTTCGGTAGGGAGTGCATGGACGGCACTCAAGGAAGCCTATTACGGCGAGTTTTCTGATCGCTTGCTATTAGTGGATTACGACCTGCTTACTCAGCATCCGGCACGCACGCTGGAATTAATCTATCGTTTTATTGGCGAACCGCAATTTGAGCACGATTTTAATCATGTCGACTATGCTGAAAATGAGTTTGACCACAATCTCGGGGTCAAAGGTTTGCACAGCGTTAAACAGAAAGTGGAATACAAAAGTCGGCGCAGTATTTTACCGCCTGACTTATTTATGAAATATCAAGAGATGGACTTCTGGCTGGATAGTACTGGCACTGCAGCCAATATTATTGCAAGTAAAAATCTGGCAAGTAAGAAAACCTGTAGCACCTAATGCAAAAAATGAAGGGAATCACTTATCATGAGACACGCACTGCTTAGTGGGCTTTCCTCGCTGTTATTACCATTCGGACTCTATGGTGCTGGTGCTATTGCAGCGCCGAGTTATCAGCGATCCTATTTGAATGCATCGATAAGTGCATCGACCGATCTATCATTGCGTTCAGACACCTCTCTACCACAGGATCTAATTGATTTATCTGGCGATCAACTGGATATCCAGAGTGCACATCCGGTGCGTGAGCTGGTGATTGTTGATGGCGCAGTGACTGAGGCTGATAAATTGGTATTGCGTCGCGCCCTTAAACCGGGCATGCAATTGGTGGAGTTAGATTCTTCTATCGCTGGATTACCGCAATTCATTAATGCCCTTGAAGGTCACAAAAATCTCGCCGCTATTCATGTGGTCTCCCACGCACAAGCGGGTGCTATTTTGCTCGGTAATTCACGTATTACCCCGGAGACAATCCAGCATGAAGTGCACGCATTTGCCGCGCTAAAAGGCGCGGTGCGTGAAGGTGGCGATTTATTATTTTACGGTTGCGATCTGGCCGCGAATGAAGCCGGTGAAGCGCTGTTGGATATCATCAGCAATAACACCGGTTTGGATGTTGCCGCCTCCAATAATTTAACCGGTAATGCCGAATTACAGGGCGACTGGGATTTAGAAGTTACAAGCGGAAATGTTGAATCTACGTTGGCGTTTTCTGAGAAGGCGTTAAGGGATTTTTCGGGTGTATTAGCGGCTTCGAATGGTACAAAAACATTTTCTGGTTGGTCAGGAAATCTCACTACAGAACTTAGTACTACCGATTTCAGATTAACGGCAACGGATGGAAATGATAGTGTACGGAATGTTGGAATTTATGGAGACATTGCTTATATCTTGACCGGTGCTCCCAATATTAATAGTAATCACTATTTCTATTTAAAGGCAGACGGAACCAATACTACTGCGTTTGAGCTCACAGGCTTAAGTAGTGGAGAGTATACCCATAACTTCACCAATGTGCGGATTGTGGGTATGGTTCGGGGGGGGGGCACGGTCAACTCTTCTACAATAAATGGCACTAGTACTTTCGGTGAATCCTTTACTTTCGAATCGGGGCAACTAACCGCATTTTCCGGGGTTAAGCTGACAGGTTTTAAGCTCTATTTTGATTGCAGTACAAACTGTACCCAAGCGGCTGACGTCGCCAAGTTTGAGTTCAGAAGTTTTACCATCCAAGGCGCTGTTAATACACCGCCTGCTGTTACCCCAACACTCAGCAGCGTTAACTTATCGGATTCAGCACTGAGAGCAGGCGAAACCTCCACAGTCACTTTTACATTTTCAACGGCGGTTACCGGTTTTACCAATGCTGATATCACTATTCCAAATGGTTCACTGAGCGCTGTAAGCTCTGGTGATGGTGGCACTACCTGGACGGCAACTTTCACACCAACAGCTAGTATTACCGATGCAACAAACGTATTTACGGTTAACATGACTGGCGTCAGCAGCGTTGCTACATCAACACCAGGAAGCGGCACCACCAATTCCGGTAATTTCACTATTGATACATCGCGACCAACAGCAACAATTGTAGTTGCCGATAACGCCTTGATGGTTGGGGAAACCTCGCTGGTTACCATCACTTTCAGTGAAGCGGTGACGGGATTTGCCAATGCGGATTTAACGATTGCGAATGGTACTTTGAGTGCAGTGAGTTCTGGTGATGGAGGCATTACCTGGACGGCTACATTGACTCCCACAGCCAGTACTACTGATGCCAGTAACCTGATCACACTGGACAACACTGGCATGACCGATGCGGCAGGCAATGCTGGAACGGGTACAACAGACTCCAACAATTACGCCGTAGATACCGCCCGCCCCACAGCATCAATTGTTGTGGCTGATACAGCGCTGTCGATTGGTGAAACCCCGCTGGTCACCATTACGTTCAGTGAAGCGGTGACAGGATTTACTAACGCAGATTTAACCATCGCCAACGGCACACTCAGTACGGTGAGTTCCGGTGATGGTGGTGTCACCTGGACAGCCACCTTTACACCTACGGTCAGTACTACTGATGCCACCAATGTCATCACGCTTGCTAACACGGGTGTAAGCGATGCATCAGGCAATACAGGAACAGGTACTACTAATTCCAACAATTATGCAATCGATACGGTTCGTCCCATTGCTTCAATAGTGGTTGCTGATACCGCACTGGCTGTAGATGAAACTTCATTGGTCACCGTCACATTCAGTGAAGCGGTGACTGGTTTTACCAACGCCGACTTAACCATTGCCAATGGTACTTTGAGTGCGCTGAGCTCTGGTGATGGCGGCATTACCTGGACGGCAACATTGACTCCTACCGCCAGTATTACCGATGCCACCAACCTGATCACTTTGGATAATACCGGTGTAACAGATGCAGCAGGTAACGCAGGAAGCGGAACTACTGATTCCAATAATTATGCAATTGACAGCCTGCGTCCAACGGCTTCGCTGGTTGTGGCGGATACAAGTTTGTTAGCCGGTGAAACCTCTCTGGTGACAATCACCTTCAGTGAAGCGGTGACAGGTTTTACTAACGCCGATTTAACGATTGCGAATGGTACTTTGAGTGCGGTGAGTTCTGGCGATGGAGGCATCACTTGGACGGCGACATTGACGCCGACAGCCAGTATTGCGGATGCCACTAACCTGGTCACACTTGATAACACTGGTGTGACCGATACTGCAGGCAACGCAGGAACGGGTACTACTGATTCCAACAATTACGCCATATCCACTGTGCGCCCTACGGCATCAATTGTCGTTGCTGATACAGCTCTTGCAGCAGGTGAAACTTCGTTAGTCACAATCACCTTCAGCGAAGCGGTGACTGGATTTAGCAATGCTGATTTAACCATTGCTAATGGAAGCTTAAGTACGGTGAGTTCTGGTGATGGCGGCATTACTTGGACGGCCACCTTCACACCCACAGCCAGTATTACGGATACCAGCAATGTCATCACTCTAGCTAATACCGGTGTACAAAACGCTGCTGGTAATACAGGAAGCGGAACGACTGATTCCAATAACTATGCAATTGATACTGCTCGCCCCACAGCCTCAATAGTGGTTGCCGGTACTGCACTGGCGATTGGTGAAACCTCGTTGGTCACTATTACTTTCAGTGAAGCGGTGACAGGATTTACTAACGCAGATTTAACGATTGCCAATGGAACACTGAGCGCGGTGAGTTCTGGTGATGGTGGTATTACTTGGACTGCAACTTTAACACCGACGGCCAGTATTACCGATGCTACTAATGTCATCACATTGGATAATACTGGCATCACAGATGCAGCAGGTAACGCGGGAACAGGCACAACTGATTCCAACAATTATGCAATTGACAGTACAAGGCCAACCGCGTCACTGGTTGTTGCTGATACAGCTTTGGGTGCTGGTGAAACGTCATTGGTCACCATTACTTTCAGTGAGGCAGTGACTGGCTTTACCAATGCGGACCTTACCATCGCGAATGGAACATTAAGTGCGGTGAGTTCATCGGATGGTGGCATTACCTGGACGGCGACTTTGACGCCAACCGCCAGTGTGACGGATGCAACCAACATCATTACATTGGATAACACTGGAGTGGCCGATGCGGTTGGTAATGCGGGCACAGGCACAACGGATTCCAACAACTATGCCATAGATACAACACGCCCAACGGCCACAATAGTCGTCGCGGACACTGCATTAGCGGTTGGTGAAACGTCCCTGGTGACCTTCACTTTTAGTGAAGCTGTGACTGGTTTTACCAATGCGGATCTGACTATTGCCAACGGCACTTTAACTGCGGTCAGCAGCGGTGACGGTGGCATTACCTGGACGGCGACTTTGACGCCAACCGCCAGTGTGACGGATGCAACCAACATCATTACATTGGATAACACTGGGGTGGCCGATGCGGCTGGTAATGCAGGCACAGGCACAGCGGATTCCAACAACTATGCCATAGATACAACACGCCCAACGGCCACAATAGTCGTCGCGGACACTGCATTAGCGGTTGGTGAAACGTCCCTGGTGACCTTCACTTTTAATGAGGCAGTGACTGGTTTTACCAATGCGGATCTGACTATTGCCAACGGCACTTTAACTGTGGTCAGCAGCGGTGACGGGGGCATTACCTGGACGGCGACTTTGACGCCAACCGCCAGTGTGACGGATGCAACCAACATCATTACATTGGATAACACTGGGGTGGCCGATGCGGCTGGTAATGCAGGCACAGGCACAACGGATTCCAATAACTATGCGATAGATACAGCCACGCCAACAGTACAGAGTGTTAACCCACTAGATGGCGATATTGGGGTGGCAGTTAGTGCCAATTTTGTGCTGACTATGAATGAAGATATTCAACTCGGTACCGGCAATATAGTGATCTACGACGCCGATGATCTGGCCGTAGCGACCATTGATGTGACTGCACATGCGGGACAGTTAAGTACAGCTGGTGGCATGTTGACTATTAACCCAACCGCGAATCTAGTTGAAAACACCAGTTATTACATTCAAATCGCTAATGGGGCTATTACCGACTTGGTGGGTAACCTTTACGCTGGGATTAGCAATAAAACCGATTGGAACTTTACCGTTGCCGATGTTACACCACCGGTGGTGACTGGGATTGTCGTGACGGGATCGCCCGCAGCGAATGCGGCTAGTCTAGTGTTCACTGTGAGTTTTGATGAGATAGCGAGCAATCTATCTACCGATGATTTTGTGCTCACGGCAACAGGCTCGGCCAGTGGCAGTATTGCCAGCGTTTCTGCGGCATCTGGAAACAGTGTTGATGTGACTGTGAATACTGTGAGCGGCACGGGTAGCCTGAGACTCGATGTCAAGGCGAATTCCAATATCCAAGATGCTTCCGGTAACGGTAATGGAACCAACGGCTATACCGCCGCTTATACCGGTGGTGCAAGTCATACTGTCGATCGCGATGCGCCTTTAGCACCTTCGGGGCTGGATCTTGCCACGGCTTCCGATTCCGGGATCATCAGTACAGATAATTTAACCAGCGATACCACCCCGACAGTCACAGGCAGCGCCGAGGCGAATAGTACTGTGACGCTCACGAGCAGCATCGATGGTGTATTGGGTACAACAACGGCAGATGGTTCTGGAAATTGGTCGTTTACCACGCCGCTATTAACCAGTAATTCAGCGCATAATATTACGGCCACTGCGACCGATGTTGCGGGCAATACTGGCGCGGTGTCGACGGCACTTGCGCTTACGCTCGATACACAAATTCCCTCGATAACCAGCTCGGCCCCTGCAGGAGGTGCCGCGGCGGATGCCAGTGTGATATTCAACCTCGCCTTTAGCGAATCGGTGAATAGCCTGACGACGGATGATTTTGCCCTGGTGAGCACAGGCACCGTATCTGGTACTATTTCGAGCGTTTCCGCTAGCTCTGGAACCGGTATTGCCGTCACTGTTAATGGCATATCGGGTACGGGTAGTCTGAAGGTCGGCCACACTGCGAGTGATATTGTCGATGATGCGGGTAATGCACTCGGTGCCTATAGTGCCGGCACCGCACACTCGGTCGATACGGATGCACCAACTATTTCGAGCGTCAGTTTTGACCAGACGTCGGTGACTCAGGCAAATCAAAATGCGATTAGCCTGACCTTAGCGAGTGCGGAGGTGGGAACCAGCGCAAATTACACTATTACCGGCAGTTCAGGCACGCCTGTCACTGGCACTATTGCCGTCGTGAGTGCGTCACAACAGCCCATCAATATAGATGTGAGTGGCTTAGGGGATGGTACTTTGACAGTGAGCCTGACCCTGACAGATGCGGCGGGTAATGTTTCTAGCCCCGCCGTGACCGATACCATATCGAAAGATGCCACAGTGCCTACAGTGGATGTCGTCGCCGTTAGCGATGGGCATTATGGTGTCGGCAGCACTATCGATATCACTGTCACCTTGACCGAGGATGTGACTGTTTCTGGCACACTCTCTACACTGTCGCTCGATATCGATGGTGTGGCTCGTCAAGCGGTATTCGTGTCTGCTACCGGCGGTGTGCTGACCTATAGATATACAGTCCAAGCGGGTGATAACACGGGGGCGAGTGGTTTAATTGTCGATACCAATGGCATAGCACTTAATGGCGACACTATGCGGGATGCGGGTAGCAATGATGCCGACTTAAGCTACAGCCAGTGGAGCAGTGTCGATGTGATTGTCGATACGACGGCTCCCGTCGATCCTATTGTTACTGCGCCTGCTGGCACTATAAGTACCAATCTGGCAACGACATTGATCAGCGGAACGCACCCTGACGATGGGGTGACAATCAGCCTCTATGCCGATGTGGATAATGACGGTGTTGCCGATAACGCGACCGTGCTGGATGACACTATAGTGGTCGCGGGCACTTGGACTCTGAGTGCCTCATTATCGACGGACAGCGACAATAATTTCGTTGTGATTGCCAGCGATGCAGCGAGCAATGTTTCCGCACCCCAGAATGTCCCTACTATTACTCAAGACTCAACGGCGCCAGCTGCTCCATCTACGCCAGATCTGGATGCAGCAAGCGATTCGGGGACGAGTTTCGCGGATAATATCACCAAGAATACAACACTCGTGTTGACGGGGACCGCAGAGGCTGGTGCCAGTGTCGTCCTTAGCAGCCAACTTGATGGTGAGCTTGGCACTGTCAATGCGGATGGCAGTGGTGATTGGAGCGTTAGTGCGACCAACGTGAGTGCGGGCACCCATAGCATCACAGCGGTTGCTACTGATATCGCAGGAAATAGCAGTGTCGCATCGAGCGCTCTATCTGTGACTATTGATACGAGTGCGCCCACTTCCTCAGTAATTGATAATCAAAACATTCAACCTGGCGAGAGTTCATCTACGCTCGCGTTTACTATTGCCGATGATGTAACCGCTGTGACGGATATTCTTGTGACGCCAGCGAGTTCAGATACCACAGTGGTCCCACTGGCGGATGTTGTATTAGCAGGAAGCAATGCCGATAGAAGTGTGACTGTGACTGCGCTTGGCTCGGGTACCAGTACCATCACCCTTACGCTCGAAGATGGTGCGGGTAATACTAGTACTCAAACCTTCGAGGTTGTGGTGAATAGTGCTCCGACTATTTTGGGAATACCCGCGACGAATGTGGCTCAAGGTGCACCTTATAGCTTTGTGCCAACAGGTGCAGATGCGGATGGTAATAGCCTGCTCTTTGACATTACGAATCGACCTGCATGGGCGAGCTTTAATACGGCAACAGGGGAATTAAGCGGTACGCCAACGAATGCGGATGTCGGTGTGACGACGGCAATAGTGATCAGTGTGAGTGATGGAGTGCTCAGTGCGAGCCTGCCAGCTTTCAATCTCACGGTGACCAACGTCAACGATGCGCCGACGATTAGTTCAACAGCTATCACTGCTGCCACTCAAGATGCGGCGTACAGCTACACCTTTGCGGCGAGTGATACCGATGTGGGCGATGTACTGACGTTGAGCGCGGTGACTAAACCCAGTTGGTTGAGCTTCAATGCGGCCACTGGATTGTTAAGTGGCACGCCAAGTAATGCCGATGTGGGCAGCCATGCGGTGACACTGAAAGTCACCGACACGGACGGCTTAACGGCAGAGCAAAGCTTCAGTATTACCGTGACCAACGTCAACGATGCGCCGACGATTAGTTCAACGGCCATCACTACTGCCACTCAAGATGCGGCGTACAGCTATAGCTTTGCGGCGAGTGATACCGATGTGGGCGATGTACTGACATTGAGCGCGGTGACTAAACCAAGCTGGTTGAGCTTCAATGCGGCCACTGGATTGTTAAGTGGCACGCCAAGTAATGCCGATGTGGGCAGCCATGCGGTGACACTGAAAGTCACCGACACGGACGGCTTAACGGCAGAGCAAAGCTTCAGCATTCAAGTGACCAACGTCAACGATGCGCCGACGATTAGTTCAACAGCTATCACTGCTGCCACTCAAGATGCGGCGTACAGCTACACCTTTGCGGCGAGTGATACCGATGTGGGCGATGTACTGACATTGAGCGCGGTGACTAAACCAAGCTGGTTGAGCTTCAATGTTGCCACTGGATTGTTAAGCGGCACGCCCAGCAATGCCGATGTGGGCAGCCATGCGGTGACACTGAAAGTCACCGACACGGACGGTTTAACGGCAGAGCAAAGCTTCAGCATTCAAGTGACTAACGT